>JANQEC010000237.1 GCA_028278585.1 Cyclobacteriaceae bacterium
ACAATGGAAAGTCAGTGGTAGTTAAAAACAACCTTCAAAAGAAAGAGTCACTCGAAAAATCCACAAAGACAGGCCTGGATAACATCAAGAAGCGGTACAGCATATTGGGTGGCAAAAAGATTGATATCATCTCGAGTGCAAACAACTTCATGGTTGCAGTTCCGCTTATAGATTTGCTAGAAGAATCAGACTTGACATTTGCATGAAGGTCTTAATTATAGAAGACGAGGCACCCGCTTTTCGAAGACTTCAAAAGATCTTGTCAGAAATTGACCCAGCGATCGAAATAGTTGAAGTCATGGATAGTGTTGAAGATTCCGTAAAATGGATGAAAAACCACCAATGGCCTGACCTGATCTTTATGGACATTCAAATCAGCGATGGTCTTAGCTTTCAGATCTTCGAAGAAATCAAAGTTGAATCCCCCGTTGTTTTCACGACGGCTTTTGACGAATATCTGCTGAAAGCATTCAAGGTCAACAGCATTGATTATCTGCTCAACCAATTAAAAAGGAAGATCTTGAAGGTGCACTGGAAAAGTATAGAAATCTAACCAGGAAGTACCCTGGTGAATTCGATCTGAGCGAATTGGTAAAGCAAATCTCGTTAACGGAAACTACATATAAGTCAAGGTTTCTTGTGAAACAAGGAGATAAAATGCTGGCCATTCGTACGGAAGATATTGTTTGTTTTCAATCGAAGCATAGTGTGGTTCATATTATCACAAAACATGATAAGACATACCTTTCTGATTTTACATTGGAAGAGCTTGTCAATCAATTGGATCCAAAAAACTTCTATCGTGCTAACCGGCAGTTCCTGATCCATGCGGATTTTATTAATACTGTTCATAAACATTTCAAGGGCAAGCTTCTTGTGGAAATGGATCATTTCTCCGATGAACAGATTCTTGTTAGTAGTGAGAAAGCAACAGCCTTTAAGAACTGGTTGGATCAATAAGCTTCAACTCAAGGCTCTGATACGTTCCCTCAGCGGTGGATGAGAATAATGTACAAAAACATAGGCAGGGTGAGGAGTAAGATTTGATAAGTGATCTGAGCTCAATCGTTTCAATCCTTCAATTAATGGTTCTGCTTTATAGGTTGTCTTTGCATAATTGTCAGCCTCAAATTCGTTTTTGCGACTTAATATGTTTCCCAGTATACCTAAAATCCTGGATATAGGAGAATACAAAATTCCAAAAGCCAGCATGTTTAGATGTAGGGCGGAAGTTTGTCCACCCATGGCCCAACTCACTTCTGAGTTAAAAGCCATTAATGAAAATAAAAACAGCATAAAGCCCATGATCCCAATACTCAAAACGGTACTTAAAATGATGTGTTTCTTTTTATAATGCCCTACCTCATGAGCAAAAACGGCTGTCAACTCTTCGGTGGAATGATTTTCTATTAACGTATCAAACAACACCACTTTCTTTTTTCTACCAAGACCTGAAAAGAAAGCATTCCCCTTGCTGGATCTTTTCGATCCGTCCATGACAAATATGTTTTTAAGAGGAAATTTCACTTTGTTGCTGTATTCCTGGATAGAGTTTTTCAGCTCACTTTCTTCCAAGGGCTTTAGCTTGTTGAAAAGTGGAAGTATAAGCGAAGTATAAAACATGTTAGCGAAGAGCATAAATCCCGCAATTACTGCCCAGAAGTAGAGCCAAAAATTGTTACCCATGAAATTGACCATGTAGATGAATACCGCCAAAAGGATCCCACCGATAATGATGGTCAGAATGTAGCCTTTTATTTTATCCAGAATATATGTCTTGACGGTAGTTTTATTGAACCCATACTTTTCTTCAATCACGAATGTTCCATAAATAGAGAATGGCATTCCAAGTATGTCAGAAATGACAAAAAGCACCCCAAAAAAAATGAGGGTCGAAAGCATATCAAGGGGCGAGAAGGTTCTGATCCAGTCATCAATAATCCCAAACCATCCAAAATAGATAGCACAAAAGGTGAGAACGAATGTGAAAGAAGCTGAAAAAACAGCAAACCTGGAAACCTCAGCCTGGTAGGCCTGTGATTTAGCATATTTATCCTCATCATAGATTCCTTCCAATTCCTTAGGAATTGGCTTTTTCGAACTCATTCGGTTTAGATGACTAAGGATTCGTTCAAGGATAAAATCAAATGATATGATCCCCAGGAGAAGGTAAAAGATGGTTTGTTCGGTCATTTTTTCTTTTTTAATCCTGCATCTTTCAGGATACCATACAAAGTCCCTTTTGGTATTTCCTTACTATGAATAGGAACAATAATATTCTTGTTTCCAGGTTTCTTAAAAATTGCGTGACTTCCTGATTGCCTAACAAAAACAAAACCGTCTTTTTTGAGCAGTTTTACTAAATCTTTTGGTTTCATCTAAGCCAATTCCAAAGATTTTCTCCCTATTTCTTCCTCTAGAATTGTATCAAGATATAGGTGTATGGCATCTTTGAGATTCTCCATTGCCTCTTCAATGGTTTTCCCATGCGTGTGACATCCAGGGAGTTCCGGACACCAGGTATGAAATTCATTTCCGTCTTTTTCGATTTCAAAACTCAAATTCTCCATTATGTAAAATTAACGTAAAAACATATGAGACTGGCTATTCCGTTCCTTCTGGTTTTTTCACTTCCAGTTTAACAATAACACTTTTCGATCCATATTTTACGAAAAGTACTCTGACCTGATCATGGACTTGTAGCTGAGGTTGCCCATCAAAGCGAAGTTTTGGAATGGGATTGAAAAGTAGATATGTTTTACCACTGATTGCAATGGAGTTCAGGTAGGCATCCTGCGATTGATTCAATGCTGAAATGGAACCGCCGATTCCAATTTGATTCGTATTTAAGAAAGCAAACCTATCATTATAACTGGTTAATGCATTAGAAAGAGAATAACCAAAAGCCGCTAAGGAGATGATGGTAACAATCAATCCATTGACGATTGCACTACCAAAAAGAAACCCTTTGTCAGGTTCAGCCCTCCTACCTCTTACCAGTAAGAATATGCCCAGAATGAGAAAAGGAACAGGAATTAAGAAATCCAAACTCAATCCTGGGTGAGTCCAATCCGTTATGAGTCTATAATCCACTCAATAAAATTAGAAAATAAATGGGATTGGACACTTCAACTGCCTCACATCAGCAGAAGGTTTTAGCGGGTCGGATAAGGAAAATGAATAAGTGATTGAGATTTCGTGGGCTCCCCCGGTTCCGATTCCAAGGTCGGAAATTGTGTAATCGTAACTGTATCCGAACGTGGCCCGCCGGGTCTCAATACCAACCATAAAAATGATTGCTTCGCTATTGGCTATCCCATCTTCATTTTTGATAGGAAGTCCTCTATACCAGAGCCCAACGAGCATAGGAGAGAAGGTGAAATAAGCACCAAGATCCAGTTGATCAAAATCTCCTTGTGAGCGATAATTGAACGAAGGAGTAACGCTATATTCTTTTGTAGTTCGAGTTGCAGCTGGTCCAAAAGGGATTCGGTATCCGCCATGAAGCGAAACTCGTCTTGGTAGTGGAGCATCACCACCCGCAATTGATTGATTGGGCTCATTTACATGATGGATGGCTGCACCGAACCACAGGTTGGGGTTGTAAAAAATTCCTCCAAATGAGAGGTCGAAAAACTGGGCGTTAAATCCAGTGTTGAATATTTCAGAAGTACTGGGATTGATTTGTCCGGTGTTATCGAATTGATCTCCAAAAGTCAGTTTATCAAAATCAAGATCTCTGATAGTATAAGCTACCTGGATCCCTGGTCGGAACGTCCACTTGTAATTCAAGGTTAGCTGGTATGCATACTGAAGACCAATGGAAGTAGATCTCAAACCCGCAATTCCTTCCCGATCGCTTGTAAACAAAAGACCGACGCTGCTATAGTAATCTTCAAAATGATTGTCGATGTAGGCGGAAAACGTTTCGAAGTTTGCCTCAAGATTTGGCCATTGGGAACGGTAATTGATACCCATACGACCTTTCTGGTTTATTCCGACCAAGCCCGGATTGAGATACAATGGCGCTGCATAATATTGCGAAAATTGAGGGTCTTGAGCCATCAAAGTGTTCTCTGAATGAAGAGAACTCAACATAACCAGGAGAATCAAAACCTTCTTTACCATAGTAAAAAGTGAGATTTATAATCGGGAAGCAAATTAGATAAATAATACAAATTGATTCGAGATTAGTTCTTTTATGTAAGTAATCAAACGAACATTCGCACGTTTGTATTTTAACGGTAATTTTACAGAAGTTGTGTATGAATAAGGACATCCGGATGATTTTGAACCCCTATTTCTCTGAAAAGGTAAGATTTTGGCTTGCTTTGTTTCTGGTATTTGGCGGTTTCATCTTAAATGCCCAAAATATTACTGAGACCCGTTGGTATTTTGGAAATTCTCCTGAAAACCTGGTTTTTGATAGAAATGGCAGAGATGTCTATTTGGAGACAACTCAATCTACTCCTTTTGGGACAGGCGGTGCTGTTACGATCACTGATCAATTCACAGGCAATTTATTGTTCTATTCCGACGGAGAGCAGGTCTTTGATGCGTCACACGCTGAGATTCCATCTGTTTCCGGTGGAACGAACTTGACAGGCAATCCTGCAATCAATTCACCAGCTGTTGCAGCTCCGGTTACCGGCAATCCCGGCCAGTTCTACATTTTCACCAATCCAGGAACAAATGCGCCGAACGAAATCCAATATTCAATTGTAGATATGAATCTGGCTGGAAACGGATCTGCTCAATTTCCATTGGGAGATGCGACCATGCTGAATCAAGGCACCGGGTTAGCAGACCCTTCAGAAGCAATGACAGTCATTCCTCTGGGCGATGGCGAGACGTTTTGGCTGCTTACCCAAGATCGAAATACGTTTGAGATCCGGGTGACAGAAATTAACAATGGTGGCATAGGAGCCACCATAAATTATGATTTCACAGATGGGACCAACCCGGGATTTCAGGCTTCGCATTTTGCATTCAATGAAGATTCATTATGGCTGGCAGTTGCCCCTCAGTTGCCAAATAGAAATATCTGGTTTTTAACTTTTGACCCATCAACAGGTGTCCCAACATTTGACCATCAGCTGTTAAGTACAGGATTCAATGATGGAGCTGGGGAATCTGTGTATGATGTGGAATGGTCGAATGATGGTTCTAAACTCTACTTTTCAAGATTTGGTGGAACTGGAGATGTAGGAAATATTTATCAAATAGATTTTAATGATCCAGCGGAAACTGTAAATCCAATTTTAGCTAATCCGATCAATAGAAGCTATGGGCTCAAGCGTGCGATTGATGGTCGAATCTATCATTTGTATCAACAGACAAGTACTTCTTCTTTTGAACTCGGTAGGATTAATCAGCCGGATAGTATCCCGGATTCGGTTGCCTACCAGCAGATTGTTTTTCCTGATGATTTTGTGGCAAGACAGTTTCCTGAATTTACTCCCGCCTACAATTTCACATTTGATACACTCAATTTTGATTATATCGATAGCTGTTCCGGGAATGTTACCAAGTTTTTCCCAATCATAGAACCGGTTCCTCAAAACGTTTTTTGGACACTTGAACCAGGAGTAGGTACCAATGCCTACATGCCGCTCTATTCATATCAGACTCCAGGGGGCTTTATGGTAAGCTTAACCGCTGAGATTAATGGCATCACTCAAACAGTGACTAAACCAGTAGATATTCTAATGAATGACCTCATGGTTGATTTAGGAAATGATACTACAATATGTGTAGACGAGATCCTAACCCTTGATGCTGGTATGGGAGAATCGTTCGTCTGGAATACCGGTGATTCCACTCAAACGATAGATGTAGATACCGCCGGAACGTACTGGGTAGAAGTAACCAGTACCACAGGATGTACCGGTTTTGATGACATTGAGATAACTGAATACGGAGTTGCTAACCAGGTATCCAATCAGTGGTATTTTGGAGAACAAGCAGGTATCGAGTTTACGGGTGGTGCACAAGCTATTCTGGACGCTAATAACATGATGGCATCAGAGGGGTGTGCCACCATTTCAGATATAAATGGTAAGCTTCTTTTCTACACCAATGGCTTTACAGTCTGGAATCGAGAGCATGAAGTCATGTCGAATGGAGATACCATCGGTGGTGAACAACCGGCAGCCCAGTCGGCGATCATAATGCCATTCAACGGAGACGCGACCATGTACTACATCTTCACTACTGAGAGTGTTTACGGTGATGGAGAATATGCGTTGAAATACTCGATTGTGGATATGAAGGAAGACACCGGAAAAGGGAGAGTGATAGTGAAGAATAGGATGATCATGGATAACAGTACGGAGCGAGTTACAGCTTCTGGCTTTACTGGTAACGACATTATAGTAGCCCATGAATTTGGAAACAATACCTTCAGATCATTTTTCACAAATCCCAATGGTTTTTTTGCTGCGCTGTATTCTCCTGTCGGTGAGGTCCATCAATTTACGCAGGAACTAAGCGGCACCGGATACATGAAAATTTCTCCGGCTCAGAATACAATAGCAGTAAATATCCCTGGAACCAACCAGGTTGAAATTTTTGATTTTAATGCTGGTGTTGTTACCAATCCAAGGTTGATCAATACAGGAGAACCTAACCTTTATGGCTTAGAGTATTCAAGTGCTGGAATTAAATTGTATTTAACCACAACAGGGGCAAACTCAAAACTGATTCAATACGATTTGGACAGTCTGAATTCCATGAATCCTGCAGCAGATATTGAAGCGACCAAATTCGATGGCTATGTCCAGGGACCAGATTACGGTGCATTGCAGAATGGGCCGGATGGGGTTATGTACATGGCGGTTGACAATTCGGGAACAATTGGTACGGTCAACAATAGCAATGGAGATGATGCCGGAGCCTCGTTTAATCCTTCTGGGTTTGACCTTCAAGGCAGAACAAGTCGATTGGGCTTACCAAACTTTGCTCAAAATCAATCGCCTCCTTTGCAGCAACCTAGTATGACCGTCACAGTAGGATGTGTAGGTCAACCATCAACATTTACAGGCGTGGGTAGAGACAATGTCATCGAAAATTACTTATGGATCTTTGGTGACGGACAGTCAGCGGTGGGTCAGGATACCACGCATACTTATGCTGCACCAGGAATCTATACCGTTCAGTTGGAACTAAGCAATCGTTGTGATGTTGATACAATACTGACGCAGACCATCGAAATATTCACACTACCACAAGAGCCAACTGTTCCACAGGATACTGCCTTGTGTGATCAGCCGATCGTCTTAACTGCCTGGCCTGTGGATAATCCTGATTTTAGCTATTACTGGTCTACGGGTCAAACAACAAGAGAAATACTGGTTTCGGACCCGGCAATTATAGATGTGGCCATCATTGACAATACCACTGGTTGTTCATCAGATACCTTGCAGGTCTTGATGGCGGATGCACGTCCAGCAGTAAACCTGGGACCTGATCTTACGCTTTGTCAGACAGATCTCATTGTTACTTTGGATACTCAAATACCCAACTCAACTTATTCGTGGTCAATAGATGGTGCGGTAATGGGCAATAATCGTACGTTTGATGTTACAACAACCAATTCGGGATCGTTTCAATATACGGTTGAGGTGACCAACTCTTTTGGTTGTATCGGTCGCGATACGGTAAATGTTACCGTACTGCCTGCTCCTGATATAGCAGTAGCAAGCAATCCAACCACTGGTTGCGGGAATAATGACGGAAGTTTTGATATCACATTTAACACGACTGGAAGCTATTCATATCAATTGGCTGGACCTTCTAACGTTGGGCCGGCCACTTCTGACGGACCAGCAACTGTATCGGTTCCTAATCTGATACCAGGTAATTACACGTTAACGGTTACAGATATTATCACCGGCTGTGTGCTTTTGAACCTGGAACAGATTGAAGACCCTGGAGCACTCGGACTGACAGCCAATGCTCCGGATGCATGTATAGGAGACGGAACAATTGATCTCAATTTTACGACTCCACCAGTAGGAAATTTTGACGTCTCTATTTTGTATGAGGATGGCAGTTCTGTATTCAGCTCGACCTTAACCTCTCCTCATGCGAACCCAGTAGTTGCAAACCTGGATACAGGAACGTATTCTATTTCTGTCAGGGATCTTACTGCTCCTAATTGTGTGGAAACCGAAACAGTCAGAATAGCTTTACTATCGCCTCAGCCCTCATTTACGTTTGATGCTACCCAGGAAATTTGTGGAACACAAGGTGACATTTTTGTGACGGATGGGACAGGTGGTGCTGCCACCTATAGTTGGACCGGTCCAAATGGGTTTAGCAGCACTGGAGATACGGTAACAGTGACAGATGCTGGTACCTATACCGTGACAGCCGATGGAGCTGGGTTTTGTCCACTTATTGAAACAATAGATGTAGTCTTTAACAGTGATCCTGTGGTAGATGTTACTGTTACCGGAGACCCATGTGAAGGCATGGTGGTTTTAAACGCAAATGTGAGTAACGGAAGCGGAACATTCGTGTACCTCTGGAGTGATGGTTCACAAGCTCCTCAAAATACGGTAAGTACTTCGGGCACTTATATGGTTACTGTTTTGGATCAATTTACAAGTTGTACTGTTACATCTTCTCCTGTGGATGTAACCATCGAGGCAATGTTCGAGGTAACCCTGACAACGCAACCAGATTGTGACAACAATGGAGATGTTTTCTTGATTGCTACCACCAACTATTTTGATCCTTCAATTACCTATGAATGGAGAAATAGCTCGGGTACTGTGTTGCCGGGAACAGATTCTATTTTAACGATTTCAACATCTGACCGCTATATAGTTACAGCTACAAATGAAACAGGTACCTGTATGGTGTCAGATAGTTTGAATCTTGTGGTATTTCCTATTGACCCTGAAGATCTTATTTTACCGCAAAGGGCTACTTATTGCTCGGCGGATGCCACAGATCCTCAGGTTGAATTAGACCCTGGCATTTTTAATACCTATGAATGGCGATTGCTTCCTGACCCAACAATTGTTTCCACAGATCCCACACTGACAGTTTCCACAGAAGGCACCTATGAAGTGACCGTGTTCAATGGTTTCACATGTACAACGGACATTGTTGAAGTAGTGGAAGATTGCCGACCAGTGATCCATGCCCCGAATGCATTTTCTCCAGGAAATGCAAACGGTATCAATGATGAGTTTTTTGTTTTCCCCAACGATTACGTGGATCAATTTGAAATATTTATTTACTCAAGATGGGGAGAACTTGTCTTCCATTCCAACGTTTTGGACTTTCGGTGGGACGGAATATATAGAGGGACCTTACTCCCAGTTGGAACCTTTGCCTATGTGCTCAAATTTTCAAGCACTTTGGAGCCGGAATTGGGAACAATTGAGCAGTATGGTTCTGTTACTTTGATTAGATGATTCAAAATGAGCTATTTTGATTACGTATACAAAAGACTATTCCCGTCGGGGAAATATTCTTCTTCAGTTTTTGTAAATGAAGTGATCAAAAGAAGTCAATCCTTCTTGAGGAATTTTAATGCCTGGAAGGCATCTGAGCTTTGTGAAGAATACCTAAATGAAATCTGGCAATCCTATTTCTGGAGCAAAAAGGGGCTAGATAAGAACCCCCAGGTTTCCATTTTTGAAAGTTCAAGAAGCAATGGTTTTGCGATTGTCTATCAACCTAGTTTCAATAAATATCATTTTCACTATTTATTCGACTATTTGGCAGATAAGGTAAAAAAGCTGGATTATAAGCTTGTTACGAGTAAGTTTACAATGGCTGAACGTGGCGACCTTGTGGAAACCAAAGAAATGCACTATCTGAAACCCAAGAATGACCTTACAACACCAAGGGATCAAAAATTTGGAAATGTTCAAATCGAATACACTAGCTTGAATGATGAGCCAACAAATATTAAATTGATCGCTAATACCTATTCTGACCGGGCCTACCGGGAACCAAGAGACTTTGAGCAGCTTGCTCAGTATATTTTTTCTATTGAAACTAAATCTTAGACAATGAAACTAGCTTTACTTTTCTCGATGCTCTTTTTTGGCACATATGCCGAGAGTGTTGAAGATCAACTTTTACCTACCAAGCTTCGAATAACGGTCATAAATGGACTGGGAAATTATGTGGAGGGAGCCTCTGTTTCTATCTACGAAAATGAGGAAGATTATCGAGCTAGTGAGAATGCGATCGCCAATGGTGAAACCAATAAGAAAGGCAGGGTTATTTTTAAAGACCTGAAACCAATGGCATATTATGTGGAAGCGAAAAAAGGGGATCAAAACAACAATGGAGAGGGTGTATTAACAGGTACACTTTCCGAGGGAAAAACAAATAGGGTAAATACTGTGATCGAATAGTGCACCGATTACTATTCATTTCCATTTCTGTTTTGCTTCTTTTCATTGATAGAAGTAAAGACCCAATTTCTTATGAATTTCCAAGCCTTGACGAAAAAACAGAAATTGGGTTTGAGGACTTGAATGGCCGACTCGAGTATGAGCGGATGCTTACTGCAAACCCAAAGACTGGTATTGTTCCGGAAAACATTAGAGAGAATGAACGAGCTTTTGCCAGGCTAATTGATTCCCAGGCTAAACAGTCGAGAGTAAACGCGCTTAATATTTCTGCAGCTGGCCCCTTTAATGTTGGTGGACGAACTCGTGCGGTTGCCTTAGATATAAGAGATGAGAATATCATTATTGCAGGGGGTGTCTCAGGCGGTATTTGGAAAAGTATAGATGGAGGGGCAACCTGGATAAGAAAATCTGATCCGGAAAACAGGAATAGTGTGACTGCTCTTGTTCAGGATACCCGGCCCGGCAAGGAAGATACCTGGTACCATGGAACGGGTGAACTGTTCGCTAATTCGGCAAGAGGAGGGGGGGCTGCTTTTCGGGGAAATGGGATTTACAAATCAACAGATAATGGAGAAACCTGGAATGTGATTCCATCTACGGTTGATTCTGAACCCTCAGTTTTTAATAGCCAGTTTCAATATATCTGGGACATTGAGATCAATGATCAAAACCTTATACAGGATGAGATTATCGTTGCAGCTTTTGGTGGAATTTTAAGATCGCTGGATGGAGGGGATTCCTGGACGGTAGAAGTAGGGCAGCAACTATTTAACTTGCCTGCGACTACTGATTTGAATGAGATCAATGCTTCTTTTTTCACAGGCCTTGAAAAAACAAGTAGCGGACTCTTTTTCGCTTCAATGTCAACGTTTAGTACCCCCGATGGAGATTCGCCAGATGCCGGCCTTTATTTCTCCAGAGATGGGGATGAATGGTTTGAGTTCAGTCCTTTTACTCCAGAATCTAAATACCGACGTATTGTTATGGGCCACGATCCGTCCAACCCGTCACGATGCTATTTTCTTGTAGACACAAGTCCTGTCTTCTTACTTCGCTATGATTTCGTACTATTAAATTCCGAAGGACCCCAGGGTGTATGGACGAACCTGGCAGAAAACGTTCCGGCATTCGGTGGTCAACTTGGCGATTTTGACACGCAGGGATCGTTCAATATGATGGTAAAGGTTCACCCCACTGATCCAGACCTCATATTTCTTGGTGGCACTAACCTTTACCGGTCAACTGACGGTTTTAATTCAGATGAAAACACCGATTGGGTTGGTGGTTATGATCCTGAAGGAGGATTGAGTTCCTACGAAAATCATCATCCTGATCAGCACGATCTTTTGTTTTTTCCCTCTGATCCCGACAAGATGTTGTCCGCGAGTGATGGTGGCCTTATCATTTCGAATGATGTAGACAATGATTCTGTGACATGGCAAAGTCTGAACAATGGATATGTCACATCACAGTTTTTTACTATCGCACTTTCAAAAGAAGAAAATGATGATGCAATAATTGGCGGAATGCAGGACAATGGAACCGACATCACATCAGGTTCAACCAATTGGTTGGACGTGATTGGGGGAGATGGCGGATATGCAGCCACTACACCTGGAAAACTAACATGGTTTGCCTCTTTTCAGAGAGGAAATGTTCTAAGACTTACATTGGACGAGGATAATGACATAACATCCTTTGCTCGAGTTGACCCCCAACCCTTAGTAAACGGAGCAGGCTCAGACTATCTGTTTATCACACCATTTGTATTGGATCCTATAAGTCCAAATCGAATATTTATTGCAGGAGGAAACCATCTGTACGTGAATGAAAATGCCGCACAATCACCAAGTGGCTCACTTGAGGGAATAACCCTTGGGTGGAAAAAAGTAAATGAAACGCCACTTGAAACAGGCGTAGTGTCAGCATTGGATATTTCCCAAGATGGTTCAGTTGTCTATTTTGGCACTTCAGACGGATACGTTTATAATGTAACTAACGCAAACAACGTGCTTTCCTTTGGATCCGAAGAATTAGACAATTCTTCTTTTCCGGAGGAAGGGTACATTTCAAGCATTTCAATTAATCCAGATAATCCGGATCATCTTCTGGTTGTTTTCTCCAATTATGAGATTCCCTCTATTTTCGAAAGTACAGATGGAGGTTTGTCGTTTACCGATGTGAGTGGGAACCTGGAACAGTTTCCCGATGGTACAGGAAATGGACCGAGCGTAAGATGGGGTGAGCTTATTCCAAAAAATTCGAATACACTCTATGCTGTTGGAACTTCGGTCGGCTTATACACGACAGAAATAACCAATGGCACTTCCACGACCTGGGTCAAAGAATCACCAGGCTTAATTGGTAGTGCTGTTATAGTGATGATGGATTATCGACCTGTCGATGGTAAGCTTGCCATCGCAACACATGGAAATGGCGTGTTTACTACAACCATTGATGATTTTAAAAGACTTGAACCTACCAGGCAAGGAGAGGATTTCACGTTAAAATCTGTTTACCCAAATCCGTTTATTGAATCTGCCAGGATTCAATATTCGATTCCTGAAGATGGGGTTGTGAGAATAAATCTGTATTCCCGTAATGGAGAATTAGTAAAAAACCTGTTATGGGCGAGACAATTTGCCGGAGACAACAGCATTGTTTGGGATGGTAAAAACACGGTCGGAACCACCGTAGCTAATGGTTTGTATCTCTATACAATTGAATATCAAAGTACAATGAAATCAGGAAAGCTAATTCTTAGAAACTAGCTACTTGATCGTGAAAACAAGCATTGCATAAGCAATTATCAGAACCCAAAAATGGTAGTTGATAATGTTAGGTATTGCCCCAACTTCCATTAAGACCAATAAAAGTGCTAGAAGGATAGATACTATTCTGATTGTTGTCTTGGTACTTTTTTTCATAACCTGGTTTTTATAGCTAAATAGTTAGACATGTCACTAATGTATCGAAACTTTGGTGCTTTCTCAATAAGATGCTGACATTTGCAGCTACAAAATTATGGCTCAAATAGGCAAGGATATTGATTTCGCGATCTCATTATTGGAGGCAGATAAACTAGTGGGAATTCCGACTGAAACGGTATATGGCCTGGCTGGTAATGCACTGAGTGAACCAGCAATTCTAAAAATTTATTCAACAAAAAATCGTCCGAAATTTGATCCATTAATTGCTCATACCAATTCCATAGAAGCTATTTATGAGCTGGTAAAGGATATCCCTGGTAAAGCACTAAAACTAGCAGAGAACCTATGGCCGGGACCGCTTACTCTGCTTCTTGAAAAATCAGACAAAATTCCGGATTTACTCACCTCTGGTTTACCTAGGGTGGCGTTTAGAATTCCAAACCATCAGCTTACCCTTGAATTGTTAAATAAACTAAGCTTTCCTTTAGCTGCTCCAAGTGCTAACCCATTCGGTTATGTATCCCCCGTGGAAGCAGATCATGTAAATGAGCAGCTTGGCAATAAGATCAACTATATACTTGATGGTGGCAGATGCGAGGTAGGCCTGGAATCAACAATTGTTGGTTTTGAAGGAGAAAACCCCGTCATTCATCGACTTGGAGGAATTCCTGTCGAGGAAATCGAGGGACTTGTAGGCAAGGTGGAGGTAAATACAAATAACAGTTCCAACCCCTTAGCGCCAGGAATGCTCAAGTCCCACTACTCTCCGGGAAGAAAATTGATCATCGGTGATATAGAAAACAACGCTGAAGAACACAAGGATTTGAACATTGGAATTATTTCGCTAAGTGAAGATTACAGTCATTTGGCAAAGAAGAACTTTACACTCTCTGCTGAAGGTGATTTAGAAGAGGCTGCCTGTAATCTTTTTAGAGCACTTAGATTAATGGACGATCCCCAAATTGATCTTATCCTGACAGAGGAGGTTCCAAATACTGGTCTGGGGTTAGCCATAAACGACCGTTTGAAAAGAGCTGCTGTTTGAATTCGCGTTTCGTCTGGATTATGAACACTTTCACCGAATAAATACGATATACTCGAAATCTTTAGCTTATTTCGTGACATAAGCGAAAGCCTAACAAGCACTTATAACCAGCCATTTCGAAAGTAAATACTCCCTGTTTATCAGTTGTTGAGTGAGAGCAACTGAATAATAAACCAATTATTGAATCAATAGCGGACTTCGAGTTCAGGTTCCACAATAGACTGGTGGATTGACCTCAGGGCAGTTGCTGTATGTCGATTCTGAAGGGAATTACTTCTTATTCAAAGTCTTCATCATTGTACTTCGCTAGCGTTCTGGTTAAACATTTGGCATGAAACTATCAGAGATTGTTTTAGTAACGCATGTGGCCATCGCAACAATTACGGTCATTTCAGGTACTTTTTCCATTGTTTTCAAAAAAGCTGGAGCGTATCACAGGTATGCTGGAAAAGTGTACTTCTACGGCATAATCTTTACCGCATTGAGTGCCTTTGTACTCATGACATTTCCTGTTCATACTAATCCCATAATGATATTCATCGGCATCTTTATGCTGTACCTGGCTTTGACGGGATATCGGTCATTAAAACTGAAGTCAGTATTCACACCCAATGATATTTCGAATGTCGATAAAGCTATTTCCACCATTATGGGAATTACAGCGATTGGTATGGTATTGTTTGGGTTGTACACTTTTAGAATTGGAGACATTTGGGGATTACCTCTCATCACATATGGTATTCTAGGTGGTATCAACGTCTTTGATGATTTTAAAATGTTTAAGTCTGTTGGAACCGTTGGTCATGCATGGCTGAAGTTCCATGCGTCTAAAATGATAGGAAGTTATATCGGTGCTTTAACTGCTGTTATCGTGACTCAATATCATCACATACTCGGTGTTTATTCCTGGTTTGTGACCATGGTACTTGGACTGATTTACATGTTTTATTGGATACGAAAAATAAAACTGAACCCAGCTTCAATATACGATCTCAAAACCTAACATCAACACGTACTAAGAAATGAAACATAGAATGAAAAAAGCGATACATCTAAACCTACTGGCAATCCTATTGGCAAGTTGTGGATCATCTTCCCAAAGCTCCAATGAGGCGGACCTATTAGCAATAGCAAACAGGAATTTTAAATCAGTAATGAAGTCCGGTTTAACTTCTGATGATCCTAAAGTAATTCTTGGGGAGGCTCTTTTTTTCGAAAAAAACTTATCATTTGATAAGACCATTTCATGTGCAACATGCCATGATCCGAAAAAGTTTGGAGTGGATAACTTACGATTATCAAAAGGGGTAAACGGAGTTGCAGCTAAAAGAAATTCTCCTACCATCTTAAATGCTCATTTTCAAAGCGCTCAGTTTTGGGATGGGAGAGCCAGCACATTAGAGGAACAGGTTAGAATGCCAATGCTGGCAGATGCTGAAATGGCAATGCCAAGTGAAGAGGTAATTATTAATCGTATTTCATCACTTGAACAATATGAAAAGCCGTTTGCCCAGATCTATCCTGATTCTGGAGTAACGATGAACTCAATCTCAAATGCGATTGCCACATACATTGAGAGTTTGACGTTACCCAGTCGTTTCGATGATTTTTTAGATGGTAAAGAAGTCCTCACAAATTCTGAGAAAAATGGTATGAAGGCCTTTATTGAAATAGGCTGCGCAGATTGTCACAATGGTCAATTGCTTGGCGATGGGTTTGAGGAATTTGGCATTTTCGGCAACTATTGGAAGTATACCAATAGTCAAAAAATTGATTCCGGACGTGTAATTGTCACGAAAAGCAGCGATGACTTATTCGTATTCAAGGTGCCATCACTGAGAAACGTAACAGAAACCTATCCCTACTTCCATGATGGAAGTGTACAAAACCTGGAAAATGCGGTCAGAATAATGGCTGAAGTTCAGCTCGATCGATCGTTATCGGACAAAGATGTCGCTGACATAATCAGTTTTCTCAAAACACTCCGAAATCAGGACGGATGATGTCAAAAGTTAAGTGACGTTGGATTTTAACTATTTAAAAAAACAAGATTTTTATTTCAAAATGAGAAATGTATACCAAGGATCAAGTATAATTATCACTATTTCTTCACTTCTTTTTTTACTATTTACAGATTGTAGTTCTACGACTTCTGATCAAACGTCAGGTGCAGAAATGATCTATATAAATCGGTGTGCGAGGTGTCATGGAATAGATGGAAAAAAAGGTAGAAAAGGGGCAAAAGACCTAACAAAGTCTACGAAAACACTTGAATACAGAATCAACCAACTCAAAGAAGGAAAAGGGAAAATGCCGTCTTTTTCAGATAGACTTACCGAAGATCAGATCAAGGAAGTGGCCCAATATACTATGAGCTTTAATATGGAGAATGAAAGTGCTGGAAAAGCGGATTGATAATCAGTAACAAGTCAGCGGGCAAAGGAGGTGATTATGCCAAATTTGAAACCGGGGAAATTTTGATTTTCCAACGTATAAAAAGGAACCGAGACGCCTCCAAAAATTCGTAAGTTGACGGTTGAGTTTCTATTGATCAGATATCCGCCTCCCAGATAAAGTCCTATTCCGCCTTGGGTTGAATCTGATTCCTCAGAAAATTTCGGATCTCTTTTTGCAGTCATGAATCCATATTCCAAACCACCATCAAGGAATACTGTGGATCTTTTTCTGCTTAATGGGAACATGGCACCCAGACCAAAGCTTCCATTCGTTAATTCTCGTCCGTCGAAGGCACCATCTCTTAGTAAAGATGATGAAGGATAATAATCAAAGTTTAGGCTGAATAGAAATGTAGAAGCATCATACGTATATACAAGCCCTAATCCGGAAAGCGTTTCTTCTCCAAAAAGGTATTTTCCGCCTATCGTGAGGCCAATAAAATGATTGACTTTGATTTGTTTCAAATCGATCCCTCTACTGTCATATTCGGTAACCTCATCAATTTCAATATCTGTTTTCGCTGTTTTGGCGGTGAGGAAAGACCGGCCCAACCGAGATAACAAAGGATCCAGATCCTCTTCCAAAGTACCTTTTACCATATCGTGCCACACACGTTCACCGGTCGCAGTTTCGTATAATCCCACTGAGATTATGAAAACACCCTGGAGATTGTGAATCTCGCCATCCATGTAGTACCTGGCAGCTATATCCTTTGCTTTTTCAAGGGCGATTGCCTGACCTTCATCCTCAAAATAATCCTGACCGTTTCTTTCAGGGATTAATACTGCATACTTATGGTTGTTTTCGATGTATGATTTTAGGAGTTTGGAGGTAGAATACTGCAGATCTGCATCCTTGTTGGTGTTGATTAGCTCAAAATAGGGGAAATAGACACTATTATTTTGAGCGAATAGGAAGCTGGATAAAAAAGCCAGGAAAAGGAAAAAGAGGAGTTTTTTAGTCGAGTTCATGGTTTTCTCGTTTTTAGGCCAACTCCTTTAAGTCGATGTTTCATGAACAGGCCCCCAAATTTTTTTAAAAGAAAAGCTCAGACACAATAAAGGCCATGATGAATATAGATAGCTTTGCGCCAGTTTAAATAGCAATACAATGAAAGCGAAAGCAAACGATAATGTAAAAGTTCACTATAAAGGGAAACTGACCTCCGGGGAGGTATTTGATTCATCTGAAGGTCGTGAACCTTTGGCTTTTACAGTTGGGGGTGGCCAGATGATCAAAGGATTCGATAACGCTGTTGATGGAATGGAATTAAATGAAAAAAAGACAGTTACAATCCCGGCAAAAGATGCTTATGGAGAGCATCGAAATGAGCTTATCCAACAAATACCAAAAAGTAATCTACCTGAGGATATGAATCCTGAAATTGGTCAAAAACTGGTGGCCACAAATGATCTCGGACATCAAACCCAGGTTTCAGTTATTGATGTAACTGATGAAGACATTACCATTGATGCCAATCATGATCTGGCTGGAAAAGATCTTGTTTTTGATATAGAATTGGTTGAAATAAACTAAAATTCACAAACTCATTACTTAAAAAGAGAGGTTACAGACCTCTTTTTTTGTGCTTTCTAATGTTTTCGTCGAAGCAAAAGGCCCATTCATAGCATTTTTCATAGAATTGATGAAACTTCTTTTACATATAACTAGTTTAGTTACATAAGACTGCTAATTAAAATACCTTAAGAACCAGCTTTTCCTCTTAGTGTTTTTGATTACTGTTTTCTGACACCATTAATTCTTCACCCTATAGCTTATCGACATGAAGCGATTTCTATATGAAATTGTCATGTTAAACATTTAAACCACTAGAAGAATGCAAGCCACACAATTGAACAGTAGTTACCCACCCGGGATTTCTAAACCCACAAAAGGAGAAAAAACCATACGGGTTGAATACCAAAGGATTTTGAACCTCATTACTGTAAAAGGATCTTCCATTGGAGATCATTCCTCTTACAAGTATGATTACCTCGTGGATAAAATAGAAACCCATTTCAAACGAGGCAATTCACTCCAATTATACTTCAACTTTGATTTCCTTGATAACTCCGCTATTGCGTATCTGGGCATTGTAATCTCAGTTTTAAATGAGTATCACAGCAAAGGAAAAATGGTGAAGGTATTCTGGAGTTGTCATAGTGTTGCCGATAACATGAATGATGAAGGAGAGAAGCTAAAAGTGTTGAGCAAATTTCAATTTCATCATTAAAACATAACAATTCCTATCTTTGTGAACTATTTCAAACTTAAATAGTTCGAGTTTCGTACTATTTACAAAGGCTGATTTTATGCAAGTGGATGAAAACAAAGTAGGACGATTTACCTCAGCTCTTGAGAAAATGCTAATGAAAATGCAGGAGGTCGATAACACCTGTGTTGAATTAACAAAAGATATAAGTAAGCGTGAATTCTCGATTATTGTTTTTGTAGGAAAACAGGACGAGGTGATCATGCGGGACATAGCTGAATACCTCAATATTCCCATGAGTACCTGCACGGGAATAGTTGACAAACTTGTAGAAAAAGGACATTTAGCTCGTTTTCATTCAGATGAGGATAGAAGGATCATAAAGGTGACGCTAAGTCAAGCCGGAAAAACCTCATTTCATTTATTGGAAACTACTTTGTTTAACATGGGCAACACAATGCTTAATGATCTTACACCATCCGAACAAGATAACCTGATCATACTCCTTGAAAAGGTGACACTTAATCTTGATCAGTACGTTCCTGCTGCAGCAAATACATTAGATTGAGAAAAATATTTCGAAAATCGAAATATTTTGAAACCAAAATAATAAGCGATCCGTTCTAAGCATAAATTTCGAAAATCGAAATATTCGAAAACAATAAAATTTAATTTTCAGATAGTGTCCAATTCGAATAAAAGAGTTCGTCATTCTGAAAATGAATGAAGATACTCTACAATCTTAACTATGAAAGAAAAAATTGACCTTTTTAGAAGACGCTCCGGACAGTTTGGAACTGCCTGGGGTAAGTCGATTATCAGATATAGATGGCCAGCGTTAATCCTGACTGTCTTAATGGTTATGGCCGCAGGATGGGGTGCACAATACGTCAGATTTAATAGCGATTACCATGTGTTCTTCAGTGAAGACAACCCACAGTTGTTGGCTTATGATGGCCTTCAGGCAAAATACACGAAAGACGATAATGTATTCATTGTATTGAGCCCCAAAGAAGGTCCCTTATTTACCCGGGAAAACATGGCGGCCATTGAAGAATTAACTGCAGAGGCCTGGCAAACACCCTACTCAAGCCGGGTAGATGCCATTACAAATTTTCAATACACTAGGGCAGAGGGGGATGACTTATACGTCGATGACTTAATAAGCGATGCAATGAATAAGTCTGATGATGAGCTTCAGGCTTTAAAAGAAATTGCCATAAATGATTCACGGCTCGTGAATCGGCTGATCAATAATGATGGTAGCGTTACTGCAGTGAATGTTACAGTACGACTTCCGGACGTAGACAATGGAGAAAACACGGAAATTGTAGCCTTTGCTCGCAATATGGTTTCGGATTTCCAGGAGAAAAATCCAAACTTCGATGTGTACATGTCGGGAATGTCTATGCTCAATGCAGCATTTTTTGAAGCTTCTTCGGAGGACGCTTCAACATTGACGCCATTAATGTTCTTGATAGTTATCGTGACCATATTATTAGCGACAAGAACGATAAGTGGTACATTCTCTGCTTTAATTGTGATCATTTTTTCTATTGTAACAGCAATGGGGCTTGGAGGCTGGCTGGGAATTCAATTAACCCCACCCTCTGCGTCTTTCATTAATATTGTTATGACATTGGCTGTTGCGGATAGTATTCATGTACTGATCACCATGATTCAAAGAATGCGTAGAGGAGATTCAAAACATGAAGCCATAATAGAAACACTCCGGGTGAACTTCATGCCAGTATTCATAACCAGTTTGACAACTATTATTGGTTTTCTTTCCATGAATACTTCTGACTCGCCTCCTTTTAGAGATTTAGGTAATCTAACATCTATTGGAATGGCCGGAGCATTTGTTTACTCCGTGGTGACTTTACCAGCATTGATGGCTATTCTACCTGTTTGGATCAAAAAGAGAGAACCAAAAGAAGACAGCTTACCGGTATTAGAACGGTTAGCAAATTTTGTTATAACCAATAAGAAGGTGGTGTTGGTGGCAAGTGTGGTTTTCATCATTGGTACCTCAGCGCTTATCACTAGAAATGAATTGAACGATGAATTTATTAAGTATTTCAGTGAAGACGTTCCGTTTAGGCAAGATACCGATTACATATCCGATAATCTTACAGGGATTTATACGGTAGAATTTTCATTGTTTTCAGGAGAAGAAGGAGGTATAAACAACCCTGATTACCTGAAGAAAATAAAGGAGTTTGAAGACTGGTTTTATACCCAGGAAGAGGTGATTCATGTCAATGCATTTTCGGAGGTCATGAAGCATGTGAACAAGTCCATGCATGGTGATGATACTGAATATTTCCGGGTACCGGACAGCCGTGAAGAAGCAGCTCAATACTTGCTTTTGTATGAATTATCATTACCCTATGGGCTGGATTTGAACAATCAACTGAATGTTGATAAATCGGAGACAAGGATGATCGTTACAATGGAAAATATTTCTACAAGAGAAATGTTGGCATTGAGTGAACGAGCAACATCATGGCTGGAACAAAACGCACCTGAACATATGCGTACTGAAGGAGTTAGTAGCACGATGATGTTTGCCCATCTTTCCAAACGTCAAATTACAAGCATGATATCCGGAACTTTGGTTGCGTTCATCTTGATCTCTGTCGTCCTCGGCTTTGCCATTCGTAGCGGGAAGTTTGGCGCATTGAGCTTAATACCTAATGTTACGCCGGTTCTGGTAGGATTAGGGCTTTGGGGATTATTTGCTGGCTACATAAATACCGGTATTTCCATCGTATTTGGAATGACCTTAGGAATTATTGTTGACGATACCGTACACTTTTTATCCAAATACCTTAGGGCAAGAAGAGAGCATGGAAAATCAGCTCCTGATGCTGTGAGGTATGCATTTTCAACTGTAGGACAAGCATTGGTCGTAACAACTTTTGTTTTAATGGCGGGATTTTTCGTCATTGCACAATCCGATTTCGGATTAAATTCTGATATGGCGAAAATTACAGTGTTAATCATTGGTTTGGCCTTAATTCTCGACTTTTTCATGCTTCCTGCTTTGTTGCTCACATTTAAATCAAAAAGAGCTCAGGATCAGGTAAGCAAGGAAGAAGTGAATAAACCAGAAACAGCCATATCCGCTTAATCATCAAAATTTTAAAAAAACTGGAATCATGAAAACGATTTTAACATACACATTACTACTAACAGGGATTGCATTGTTTGCGCAAAGCCCGGAAGATAAAGGACTAGAAATAGCAAAAAAAGCTGATCAGGTTGATCAGGGATTCGAAAGCTCGAGTGTGAACTTGACAATGATCCTGACTAACAAGCAGGGTCAGGAGAGTACCCGATACCTTGAAAACAAAACACTTGAGTTGACAGAGGACGGAGACAAGTCTTTGGTTGTTTTCAATAGCCCTAAAGATGTTCAGGGAACTGCAACGATGACGTTCACTCATAAAGAAGGCCCGGACGATCAATGGCTGTACTTACCAGCATTGAAGCGTGTAAAAAGAATTTCTTCTAGCAATAAATCAGGACCTTTTGTAGGGAGTGAGTTTGCATTCGAAGACCTTTCCTCACAAGAAGTAGAAAAATACACCTACAAGTACATCGAAGAAAAAGGTGGAAATCATGTAGTTGAAAGATACCCGCTTGATCCAAAATCTGGTTATACCAAACAAATTGTTGAATGGAATGCTGAGAACTTCAGGCTTGAGCGAATTGAGTTTTATGATCGAAGAGGAGCTTTGCTGAAAACGTTGACATATGCGGATTACAAGTTGTATCTCGACAAGCATTGGAGAGCTGGTGAGTTGAATATGGAAAACCATCAGAGTAACAAAAAGACCAAGCTGATCTTTGACGGTTATGCGTTCAAGATTGGATTGACGGACAAAGACTTCACACAAAATAGTTTGATCCGGGCAGGACGATAGCAGGGCATGAATCAAAATGTTTTGAGTAGGTTAGGTAGTACATGGCGGGCAATGCCCGCTGTGTTTTTGTTTGGTCTAAGTTTACATCTAATTGCCCAGGATGAGGGGGTCACAAAGGAGTTTTCAGGTAACATAAGTGTGGATAACAGGTACTTTTTCAATGATGGCTTATACCCCGGCCAACATAGAAATTACCTTTCACTTTCCTTTACTCCGGAGTACCTGATAGAATGGGAAGAAGGAAAGAAGAGCATCAAATTCACCGGATTTGCCCGTCTTGATCAATTTGATAGTAAAAGAACCCATTTTGATATTCGTGAGCTATACTATCAAACAGTTAAATCAAATTGGGAACTGAGCATCGGCTTGAAGAAAATATTCTGGGGTGTTACAGAATCAGCCCACCTGGTCGATATTATTAACCAGACGGATGTAGTGGAAAGCTTTGATGGCGAGCAAAAACTGGGTCAACCAATGGTTCATTTTTCGTATTTGAGCACTATTGGTACGTTCGATCTTTTTGCCATGCCTTATTTCAGGAAAAGACAATTTCCAGGAAGAGAAGGAAGGTTGAGGCCATCTTTTGTTATAGAAAAGGAGGATTTTACATTTGAAAGCAGCGCTGAAGAATATCGACCGGATTTTGCCTTCAGATGGTCGCATTATGTTGGCGTGTTTGATTTTGGACTTTCTCATTTCTACGGGAATGGGCGTGAACAATTTTTCAGACCAAACCCGGACGGATCCATTGATATTTTTTATGGAATTATCAATCAGACAGGGCTTGATATACAAGCAACAACCGGCCCTATCCTGTGGAAATTTGAAGGAATTACCAGGAAGAGCGACTTTCAGGATATGAATGCTTTAGCAGCCGGTATTGAATATACATTCGGTAACGTATGGAATTCGGGTATTGATATTGGCTTGGTGGGTGAATATCTCTATGATGATCGGGATGAGCTAGCCTTTAGCTCATTACAAGATGATCTTTTCTTTGCTACTCGATTGGCATTTAACGATACACAGGATACACAAATCTTATTTGGGGGCATTTTTGACAGGGAACGTAGTAGCAAGCTTATAAGCCTTGAGGGAAACAGGCGTTTTGGCAATGTATGGAAAGGAACAGTTGAAGCCAGGTTGTTCGACGATATTGATGTGGAGGAGTTCATTTATTTTATTCGTGAGGACAGCTTTCTTCAGTTTACTCTGGCCAGGTATTTCTAATAATTTGGAGAAAATTCAGTGATGTCTATCTTTTTAATTCGATGAAGTTGGTTTGGTGATTATTGGTCAGTTGATGACCTTATGAGCAATTTTTCTGTGATTTCAGGATTATTTCTGATTTTATGTTGACAAATTGCTGATTATTTTATCAACAATTTAAACTGACCAATTCTCCACCTATAATGAAAAGACTAACCTACTTGATATTATTGGTGCACATTGGCTATTTGCATGGACAACAAATTTCTATCGATAGCCTGAATGTGTCTGGAGATGGTATTGTGAGCTTCAATTTTCTGGTTCGGGCTAATCAAAGTGTTCGTGAACAATATGACGTTTCCGTATTCACTTCAAAGGACGATTATCAGAAACCTATTGATGTAAGTTTGCCATCGATTCAGCCAAACACCACCTACTCAGTTTCTTTCAATGGCCCGGATAAAATAGGAGAATTTGCAGGCCCAATACAGTTTAAGTTAGAAGCCAGGGCATCCGTTTTCCCGGTTAAAATTGAAAGTGTAAGCAGTGATGTATTGAAGATTGGTAAGAAGGTTGAAATAAGTTGGAGTGATTATCATGAGAGCGGATGGTACAACATAGAATTGTATCAGGAAGAGGAATTAAAGAAAAAGCTCATCGGCCACCATAGGGGGACCACGTTCGAAACCACTTTACCCAAAGATTTGGAGAAAGGGAATTATGAATTAAGAGTGACACCCACGAATGATCCGGATTTGTATTCCAGGGGATATCGAGTGCTAATTAAAAAACCACTAAACAAGATTTTATTCCTTGTCCCATTGGCAGCAGCAGGTGGAGGATTTGTCCTCTTATCTGGAGGAGAATCAGGAGATGGAGACTCAGATAGATTAATCGATCCTCCAGGGCCACCTGATAACTGATAAATGGTCTTGGGCAATGAATAGATTTTTTGCGATATTATTCTTGATAATTTCTGGCCATTTATCTGGTCAACCGACAGATTACATTGCTCACTATCCATTTGATGGAAATGCCAACGACGCATCAGCAAACACCAACGATGGAACAATAACTGGTGCTACCCTAACCTCTGATCGTTTTGGTGTCGCAAATAAAGCATTACAATTTAGTGGAGCCCAGACGAATGTTTCATTAAATGGAGGAGCAGGAATCAATATAGATGGTGATCATACGGTTAATCTTTGGGTTAAGCGAAGCGGAGAAAAAAATGATATCATAAAAGGGACACAAGGAGAACTCTGGTTTATTGACCCTGCTGGACTCGCCATGGAATTTTACGATGGAATCACGCTCGAGTATCAACATTATTATTTCCATAATGTACCATTGGATGATTGGTTCATGCTGACCTTTATTTGGGAGAACCGAGGTTTCACAGCGTATGTAAATGGCATTAAACTAACA
Source organism: Cyclobacteriaceae bacterium (assembly GCA_028278585.1). Lineage (GTDB taxonomy): Bacteria > Bacteroidota > Bacteroidia > Cytophagales > Cyclobacteriaceae > Ekhidna. The sequence continues at coordinate 25,596 of JANQEC010000237.1, forward strand.
AATGATGCACCGTTTGGTAGTTCAGATCCCATTCCCGACCCTATCAACATTTCAACATTTACGGGAGAAAGCGTTCTTGATGATATTAAAATTTATAATCGAGCCTTAAACATTGATGAAATAACGGAACTTTTGGCTGAAGGCGATTATGGCCTGGTAGCGTATTATCCATTTAATGGAAATGCCAACGATGAATCTGGAAATGGATTCCATGGAACTGTTAGTGGAGCCACTTTGTCCACAGATCGATTTGGTAATGCAGATCAGGCTTACGATTTTGACGGCACAGATGATCACATTGATATTGGAACTTCAGAAATGCTGAACGGAGAAAATGAAGCCACTATATCGGTACTCTTTAAAGCTGATGATTTAACGAGAGATCAATCAATTCTACAGATAAGAGAAAGCTTTTTGAAGATAAGTAGTGTTGGCAATGATCAAATTTTAGGGGATATCTTCATTGACGAAGTCTTCAATACTGTTGGTTCGAGCGTAGCGCAAGATGTATGGAATAATGCTCTTCTCAGGTATACCGGCACAAAATTAGAGTTGTTCATCAACGGAACTTTGGAAGATGAAACCACGATTGCAGGTACGATCGGACTTGCTACCTCCAACATCAGCACCATTGGAGCAGTCGAGGCGGCGGGCCTTATGGATTTTTTTAATGGAAAAATTGATGAAATAAGAATATATGATCGAGCCCTAAGCGATCAGGAAATCAGTAATCTAAATGTCAGTTTATCAACTGAAACCGATTTCCTCACGTTTAGTTTGCCTGTACAAACGGAAGCTGCAGTTATTAATGCCTCTAGTCATACGATTGGTATTGACGTTCTGGAAGGTACAGATTTAACCTCGCTTACTGCCTCGTTCACCCTATCAAACGGAGCTTCTGCTACGGTAAATACGGTAGCTCAGACAAGTGGAGTTACTTCCAACAACTTCAGTAATCCCGTTGTTTATCAGGTGACGGCCGAAGACGGGTCTACCATTCAAAACTGGACAGTGACTGTATCTGTTGTGAGTCAGTTTGTGGATGCAGTTGGGACATTCTTCAGTATTGAAAGCAATAGCAGCGTGGAAGCAGCTGATTATGATAATGATGGAGATTATGATCTGCTGGTAACCGGAACTGTCGGTGGTTCAGAGGTGCTGGGAAAAACGGTGCTTTATGATAACAACGGGGATGGCACTTTTAGTCCTGCTTCATACACTGATTTTATCAATGTATATAGAAGCAGTGTGGCCTGGTCTGATTTCAATAACGATGGGCTTTTAGATGTAATTGTAACTGGAAATACTGGCAACGAAACGACCAATATTGGTCAGACTGTTCTATATAGGAATGTTGGATCTGGAAATTTTACGCAGGCTTTACAGGGACAAATTGTGGATGTAAGAGAAGGAGATGTAGCCTGGGGAGACTTCAACAATGATGGGTGGACTGACATAATGATAATTGGCGTAGAAACAAATGGGGGTATTCGAAACCGTTTGTATCGCAATGATGAAGGAGGAGTTTTCACCAATACAGAATCATTTGAAAGTAGTAAAAGGATTTTAGATGGAAGTGTGGAGTGGTCAGACTATGATAATGATGATGATCTGGATTTATATATCTCGGGAGCTTCTTCCGGAACATACGTTTCAGAATTATATGAAAATAGCAGTGGAGTTCTATCAGAAGTGTTGGATGAAACTTTTGGCGGCACGTTCAATTCCGAGGTTGAAGTGGCAGATCCTGACAATGATGGTGACGAAGATGTATTGTTTGCTGGATTGCTAAATGATTTCACCACATCTACACAAGTTTACATTAATAATTCTGGCACTGCTTTTAACAGTTTAACCCCGAATCCATTTGAACCCTTTTGGGATGGTTCAGCTGCCTGGGGTGATTTGAACAATGATGGAAACTCGGACCTGATGATTACGGGAAGATTGCAAAGTGACGCACCACATACCAGTTTATATGTTGGTGATGGAGCAGGATCTTTTTCGCTCTTTGCCGATGGAGATCTGCCAAACGCCAAGTTGGGAAGTATTCGACCCTTTGATTTTGATGGCGATGGTGACCTGGATATTGTCTTAACAGGTGGTAACACCTGGTTGTATAAGAATAACGAGGTTAAAAGGAATACGCCACCTCCAATTCCATCAAATCTATCTGTTAATATTATTTCTGAGACTGTCAACTTGGCCTGGGATCAGGCAAACGATCAAGAGACACCTGCAAATGGCCTTACCTATGACTTGTATCTTACCGACCTAACGACCGCTGAAATGTTGATTGCTCCGTTATCAGATACGGCAAGCGGGTTTAGGAGAGTGCCTCAAAAAGGACAGATCAAAAATAATCGCTGGGTATACATGAAAAACCTAAGTAATGGTGATTACCGCTTTGGTGTACAGTCGATTGATAATTCTTTTGCGGGCAGTGAATTTGCCACTAAGGTATTCAGCATTGCAGCGGGCACCAATCACAACACAAACATTCTTAGCTATTCTCTGAACGAGCAAATCGGCAATACTATTTATGATTATAAAAATCATACGATAAGTGTTGAAGTGCAAGAAGGAACAAATCTTACGAATTTGATTGCAAGCTTTAGGCTTTCACCAGGAGCACTTGCAAGTATCGATGGGACACAACAAACCAGTGGTGTGACGACCAACGATTTTACTAACCCTGTTACATATCAGGTTACCGCTCAGACTGGCTCCACTACGCAAAACTGGACGATTTTTATAACAATAGATGGTGTTCCCATCAATAATCCACTTACCTCACTTAACCTTTCAAATACCTCGCTGAATGGTTCGGTTTCTTCAGGGGTACTCTTTGGGACTTTATCTACAGAAAGCAACAATGCAGACGATACATTTACATATTCACTGGTGTTCGGAGAGGGAGATACTGACAATATAAAATTCAGCATTAGTGGCAATAGTCTATTGACAGCCGCCGAAATTAACGAGCTAAGTTCAATCAGGATCCAGTCGAGCAATGGCACTTTTACAATTTCCAAAGCATTTGATATTGAAATCAAGAATGTCGCAGTATCTACGATACTAAATAGAGGCAATGCTATTGAAGACTACAGGATATTTGGTGTTCCCACCAATAGCATTAGGGTTGACCAGGTATTTCCGGATTTGCAAGCCATAGATCAAGGTACAAGTTGGCGGATAATATCGTATGTAAATGGAGATCTTTCTGACCTGGAAAGAGCTAGTGAACTAAGTGGTGGAGTGGGATATTGGCACATCAATTCAAAGGAGAATCAACCGAACATAACCTCAATGGTTCCCATAGATCTTAACAGCAATTTCGAATTTGAGTTGCCACTTAACTCAGGCTGGAATTTAATATCAAACCCGTTTTTAGAAGAGTTGAATTGGAGTGACGTCATTTCTTACAATTTGTCACAGGGGGTAATCTCAGATGGAGACATAACTCCGGACGGAGTTTACACCTACAATGGAGCATACAATGTGTCAACAAGTCTTGGCGTGTTCGAAGGTGGCTGGGTTTCAAGCACAGAAGGAGTGACCCTTAGATTGCCCAATCCCTCTGCATCATCGAGCGGAAGAAAATCGACTTCAGGGAAATTTTCAATAGAAGATTCATGGGTTATAGATGAAGCGAATTGGCAGTTGATATTGCACCAGAAAGCAGGATATCTATCCTCGAATCTTTCTGGAATTGGAATGCGACAAGGTGCGAAGGACCAGGTAGACCATTTTGACCTTTTATCACCTCCGAACCTTTCCGAAGAAATCAATTTTGGTTTGAGAGATAATTATGGACTTTCCAGAAATTATGTTAGTCCGGGCACAAGCAAGGAGTGGGAATTTCAGGTTACTTCGAACCACGATGAGGCAATTCTCTCTTGGGATACAAGCGTGGTTGCCAGGCTACCGCGTAATCTGTATTTGTATGTTCCTCACCTGGATCGTTCATATAACATGAAAGCAATTTCGGAGCTAAGCTTTCAATCGGGAAGAACCTTAAAAGTAATTTATGGAGACGAAATTGATCATGGAACATTGGATCTGCAGGCAAAGGCTTATCCCAATCCAGCTGACCAGGAAGTAACCATACAATTTTTTGTAGATGGCCCGAGTGAATCCTACGAGGCGAGTGCTATAGTGTATGGG
>JANQEC010000244.1 GCA_028278585.1 Cyclobacteriaceae bacterium
AACGAACAGCGTTTGAACCTATATCTATAGCTGCTAATTTCATTTAGTCGCAAAACTAAGGAACTGTTCAATTAATAATTGTGTATTAGAAGTACATAGTTATATTTGCATCACTTATCAAGAAAGACCGAGGGAATGGGCCCCATGACGTCTTAGCAACCTGATCATCAGCGAATGATTTTCGGTGCTAACTCCCAGCCTGCAGTGACAGGAAAGATGAGACGATCCATATGGACTTTCTCTGGTAAGTCAAATAAAAACCAGAGAATGAATTTAATCTCAGACATACTTAAATATAGAATTCTCGTGCTTGATGGAGCAATGGGCACGATGATCCAACGTCACAAACTCGAGGAAGAAGACTTCAGGAATGAGAAATTAAAGGATCATCCGAAACCTTTGAAAGGGAATAATGATCTACTATCAATTACCCGACCAGAAATCATCAAGGATATACACAAACAATACTTCGAGGCTGGTGCCGATATAGTTGAAACAAATACCTTTTCAGGAACTACTGTTGCCCAAGCTGATTATGGCCTTGAACACATTGTTTATGAATTGAACTTCAAAGCTGCCCAGATTGCCAAGGAAGTAGCCGATGAATTCACAGAAAAGGAACCAGACAAACCCAGGTTTGTGGCCGGATCTATGGGGCCAACGAATAGAACGGCCTCAATTTCTCCAGATGTAAATGATCCGGGATTTCGTGCGGTAAGTTTTGAAGAGTTAAGGATTGCTTATAAACAACAAGCTGAGGCTTTGTTAGATGGTGGAGCAGATCTTTTACTTGTCGAAACCATCTTCGACACGCTCAATGCCAAGGCTGCACTATTTGCTATTGATGAAATTCAGGAGGAGCGAGGAATTGAAATCCCTGTCATGGTATCAGGTACAATTACCGATGCATCGGGGAGAACTTTATCGGGTCAAACGACCGAGGCATTTTTAATCTCAATTTCCCATTTGAATCTTTTAAGCGTAGGTCTGAATTGTGCATTAGGTGCAAAACAATTACGTCCCTATTTAAAAGTACTTTCTGAAAAAACAGAATTTAATGTAAGCGCACACCCGAATGCGGGTCTTCCGAATGAGTTTGGGCAATACGATGAGACACCTGAGGATATGGCGGGGCAGATTAAAGAATTTTTAGAT
>JANQEC010000254.1 GCA_028278585.1 Cyclobacteriaceae bacterium
TCCGGGTGGCCGACGGGCAGCACGATGGCGCTCTGGCGCAGGAAGGTGCCATCCAGCTTGGGCCAGGTCACGGCGGTTGGGATCTGCACCCGGCGCAGTTTCCGTCTCGCTATGCCGCGGTCTATTCCTTTTTCTTAGAGAGTTATGCAGATGCTACGCATCGGTTAAAAACCTTTGTGGAAAAAGCAGCGCGTGCCACACTGACCGGAGAAGTCTTCGATGATGCCGCCACCGGACAAGGCTTGCTCAATTATTTTCTCACCGGGTTGAATTGCGGTGCACTTTCCGAAGCACAGGTGTTGGCGACAGGTTTGACGATTGAAGAGATTCAGACACGATCATTTTTGAAGATCCTGGAGGGGAGAAGGGGTGATTGAATAAGTACGACTTTAAAAAATCGACTTCATTGCTTTCTATGTGTCTTTCTTAATTCTTTTACTAAATGCTTCAGCGTTTTGGTAAAACTCTGAATGCTATTTTTTCCTGCATGTCATTTCGACGATAGGAGAAATCTTTATTCACTAGATTTCTCGCTACGCTCAAAATGACATCTTTGGTCAATCAGGCACCACTTCCCCAACCTTCTCATACAATCCCATCAATACTTTCTCCGGAGTGAAAGGTGCATGGAATTTGAGTTGGTAGTCCGGGTTGAAGGCTTTAACTGCATTTTGAATGGCGAAGTAGGCACCGAGCCCGTACATCAGCGGAGGTTCACCCACCGCCTTGGATTTTTGGATGGCGGCTTCATGGCCTTCGGTTTCCAGGTGTTTGATAGCGATCTCTTTTGGAACCGAATAGATATCCGGGATCTTGTAAGTCGAAAGGGCATTGGACATTAGTTTACCTTCTTTGTCATACAGCAATTCTTCCATTGTCATCCAGCCGATGCCCTGGACGAGTCCTCCTTCGATCTGGCCATGGTCGACCGGAAGATTCATGCTTTTTCCAAAATCATGCACCAGCTTCACTGAGTCAAAATCGTAGCGTCCCCGGATGCAATCAATGGTCACGGTCAATATTGCTGCTCCATACACGTGGTAGGCAAATGGATGACCTTTTTCTTTGGACTTATCAAAGTGAATAATCGGTGTCGAATAGTGGCCATTTTCAGTCAATGAGACACGGGAAACAAATGCTTCCTGGATGAGTGATTTCCAATCCAGGTCGGATTCAGTTCCTGCTGAAATGACTTTTTCATCTTTCAATTCTATGGTTGAAGCATCTACACCAAGTTTTTTAACAGCAACTTCTTTCAACCGGTCCAGGATCTTATTGCAGGCAATTTGAAGTGCTTTTCCATTGAGGTCTGATGTAGCACTTGCAGCTGAAGGGGAGGTGTTAGCAACCCGTGTGGTATTGGTCGTTTCCAGTTTTACCCTGGATGGATCAATGGAAAAAGCATCGGCTGCAACTTGCACCATCTTCGTATTGACGCCCTGGCCCATCTCCACTGCACCGGTACTAACACCAACACTTCCATCTGAATAGACATGCACCAACGCCCGGGCATTGTTCATCATCGTGTTGGTGAAGGAGATCCCAAAGCAGATCGGCTGTATGGCAATCCCCTTCTTGAAGTCTGAATTTTCGGAATTGAATGCCTCTACCTCTGCTTCAAGCTTTTTGATATCAAAAGAAGATTCCAGGCTGTCCCAGGAATTCTTTGCCAGGCATTGATCCATGATCTGCCCGTACGGCATTTCATCACCATCATTGAGGAGGTTGGCTTTTTGAATTTCTCTTGGCTTCACACCAATCTCCTCCGCAGCCTTTGCTATGGCAGATTCAATCACAAACATTCCCTGTGGCCCACCAAAACCTCTGAAAGCCGTATTTGGCGGAAGGTTTGTCCTGCAGCTATAAGCTGTGGCTTTTACATTCGGAATGAAATAGCTGTTCGTGGCATGGAAAAGTGTTCGTTCCATTACCGCTGGTGATAAATCAGCTGCTGCACCAGCATTTTGATGAAACGTAGCTTCATATGCCAGGATCTTCAGATCTTTTGACAGTCCGATCTTGAAATCGGAGCGATACGGATGCCGCTTGCCAGTCATCCGCATGTCATCCATTCGGTGCATGGCTAGTTTGACCGGTCGTTTGGTCAGCTGTGCAGCCAGTGCTGTCATCACACCCCAGGGGGTCGCCTGGTCTTCCTTGCCCCCAAATCCGCCACCTAAACGAATGACGTCTACCTCCACTTTGTGCATCGGTACACCAAGCACACGAGCTGCAGTTCGCTGAACGGCTGTCGGTCCCTGGGTGGAGGAAGAGATCCGGACATGTCCGTTTTCCATTGGAACGGAATAAGCTCCCTGTGTTTCAATGTAAAGATGTTCTTGTCCTTCATTATCCGCTTCGCCTTCTATCACATAATCACAAGAATCAAAAACGCTTTCAGGATCACCGACCTGGAACGTACGTGGTGGAAAAATGAGTTGATCCTTCGCACGAGCTTCCCGTGGGTCTGTGATGACCGGGAGTTCTTCGATCTCCATTTCAATCAGCTTTTTGGCTTTGTAAGCAATCGTTTCTGTATCAGCCAGGATGAAAGCAATGGGCTGACCCATGAAGTGAACTTCACCGTCAGCAAATAGCGGCTCATCCGGAATGATGCCACCAATCTGGTTTTCTCCCGGAATGTCTTTTGAAGTGAGAATTCGAACGACACCGGGAAAATCTTCCGCCTTTGAATAATCCGCTGATTTGATCTTGCCATGTGCCTTTGGTGAGTCAAACACCACTCCAAATAAAGTACCTTGAATGGTTGGCAGATCATCCAGGTAAAGGGATCGTCCCGTAACGTGTCCTATGGAATCAATGTTTTTCATATCGTAAGAGATTCCAGGGCAATTTGATCGGGAAACAGTTTGATAAAATGCGCAAAAAACAGTTGTCGCAACGCCAGTCGTTTGTAATCTTCCGACCCACGTGCATCGCTGATCGGGCTGATCTCAGATTGTATCACCTCTGCTGCTGATCGGATCGTTTTAACGGATAATTCTCTACCCTTCAGGAATGCACCTGTTTCAGCCAGGTATTTAGGAATCGGTGCTACACCTCCCGCTGAGATGTGCGCTTCAAGAATTTCTCCACCTAAGGCTCTGATTGTTGCAGCAGAGTTGACACTTGCAATGTCAAGGTGCTCTCGTTTGCTGATCTTTTCGAAATTAAAACATGAATCTTTGGTAGGAAGCTGGAATGAGATTTTGGAAATAATCTCCTGACCCGTTTTATCCAACTCTTTGTACCCTTTGTAAAAATCCTTCAAATAGACCGACCGAGCCTTATTGTTTACAGCCAAGTGAATCTGGGCATCCAATGCCAGGAAAAAAGCGGTGAAATCCCCGATCGGGGACGCATTGACGAAATTTCCTGCAATCGTTGAAATGTTTCGGATCGGGCTCGAAGAAACAAGTTTGATGTAGTCATTCAATTGAGGAAAAGTTGATTTCAATTCTTTAGATTCCGACAGGTCAGCTACAGTTGTCCCACCGCCAATAGTACAGGTTTCGTCTTCCACGGAAATGAAGCGAAGGGATGGGTCGCTGCTTATAGAACCAACAGCTAACTCTACCATTTCTTCCGGGCGTTGAACATAAAGATCGGTTCCTCCGCCTACTACCTGATGACCATTCAACGTCGGAGTTGAGGCTATTTTTTGCAGACGATCGCCAATACCTGTAAAATAAGACGGAATGAAGTTGTTCGAAACCAGCCATTCAATGGGTGAATCAATTTCTTTCTTTTCCAATGAGGCAGCAATGTTGGATGCGGCGCGTTCAATGGATTTATAGCCGGTACATCGGCAGATATTACCATCAATTGATGCTATCGCGCCTTTATAGGTAGGTGTAGCATTTTCCAGGCAATAGCCAGAGAGGGAAACAACAAACCCGACGGTACAAAATCCACATTGCGTTCCGGATTCATCAATCATTGATTGTTGAACCGGGCTCAATTGATCCATGTTTAGCCCTTCGATCGTCACCACATGTTTCCCATGAACATTTCCGATGGGAGTCAGGCATGAGGTCGCGGAGCTATAGTTCATTCTTCCGTTTACCCATTCACCAATCAGAATGGTACATGCGCCACAATCCCCTTCACGACAACCAATTTTTGTTCCGGTCAGGCATTTATCATAGCGGATAAGGTCAAGTAACAAATAACCATTTGGCTTGTCCGTTTGGATGGTTTCATTATTTAAAATGAACTCGACCACTAATACTCAATTTTATCTTCGCTCTCACTCCATTTTAGAAAGGCAACCATGGCCTCATCTCGTAGTAGCTGAACCGTTGACAATTTCCGGTTACCAATCGGTAAATCCAGCTCCTCGTAAATAAAGTCATCGTCAAACTCGATCTCCGCTGCGTCTTTTTTGGTGTTCGCATAATACAGCTTGTCCGGCCTGGCCCAGTAAATCGCACCCAGACACATCGGACATGGCTCACAACTTGTGTAAATCTCACAGCCATCCAATTGGAAGGAACCCAACTTTTCACAAGCTTCACGGATCGCAACAACTTCTGCATGTGCCGTTGGATCATTCGAATCTGTTACCCTGTTTACACCACTGGCAATGATCGCTCCATCCTTTACTATCACAGCTCCGAAAGGTCCGCCTTTTCCTGATTCCACGTTCTCGATGGACAGACGTATAGCTTCACGCATGAATTTCTTTTGCTGCTCCATTAGTTGTTTTGGTAATAGGTTTCTATTTCCCGGATACGTCTTGTTTTCTCTTCTTCAGGTAGCCAGCTGGCGGTAAATCCATTTTTGGCCAATTGGGTAATTTGTTCTTTTGAAAGATCCAGTGCTTCTGCAATTCCTAAATAGTTTTCGTTCATGTACCCGCCGAAATAGGCAGGGTCATCGGAATTTACAGTAACTAATAACCCCCGATCCATCATTTTCGCAATGGGATGATCCCGAAGGTCCCGGACCACTTTTAATTCCAGGTTGGATAGGGGACAAAGCGTTAAAGGCATTTGGATTTCAACCAGGTGCTCAACCAGCTTTTCATCATCCATACAGCGGTTGCCATGATCATTGCGAACGACTTGTAACAAATTGAGTGCCTCCCAAATGTATTCGGCAGGCCCTTCTTCTCCGGCATGGGCCACAGTGAGAAATCCTTCTTCTCTTGCCTTGGCGAACACACGCTCAAATTTTGATGGTGGATTCCCAACCTCGGACGAATCCAAACCTACCGCCTTGATCCAATCTTTATAAGGCATTGCCTGTTCCAACGTATTAAAAGCGGATGTTTCATCAAGGTGGCGAAGAAATGACATGATCAGGATATAGGTAATCCCGTATTGTTTTTCTCCGTCTTCTAACGCCCGTTTAATCCCTTTGATGACCGTATCAAATGAAATTCCCCGATCCGTGTGGGTCTGAGGATCAAAGAAGATCTCGATGTGCACAACATTTTGCTCGTGGACTTTGGTTAGGTAAGCCCAGGTCAGATCGTAAAAATCCTGTTCGGTGATTAAGACATTTGCTCCCTGGTAATAGATGTCAAGGAATTCCTGAAGATTATTGAAACTATAGGCTTTTTTTAAGTCTTCAACGGAAGAAAAAGGAATCTCGATGTTGTTGCGTTTCGCAATTTCAAACATCAATTCAGGTTCGAATGAACCCTCGATGTGTAGGTGCAGTTCCGTTTTGGGTAAGCCTTCAATGAATGTTCGGATATCTGTCATGCTCTTTGGTTAAATAGTTAGTTAGTTGATAGTGAATAGTTAATTAGTTAAATGGTTGATTGATCGTGTTTGCGCAATTCAACTACTTAACTAGTCAACCAATTAACTATTTACGGAATATCCGCATTAAGATAAAAAGAACTTGGTGAAGAAGTGCGTTCAGATAGATCTATTCTCAATTTTCAGAGTCCTCTCCAATATCCTCATTCCAAAGCCCGGGATTTGCTGAAATGAAATCCTTCATCATGATTTTGCAGATTTCATCATTTGCCACAACCACCTCAACACCTTTGCTTTTCAATAGATCTTCTTCGCCTAAAAATGTCTCGTTTTCGCCAATAACTACTTTTGGAATACCATAAAGAAGGATTGCTCCGGAACACATAGCGCATGGACTTAATGTGGTGTATAGAACACTTTCTTGATAGGTTCTGGCTGGTAATCGTCCGGCATTTTCTAGTGCATCCATTTCGCCATGCAAGACAGCACTTCCTTTCTGGATTCTTCGATTATGTCCTTTTCCAATGATCTTGCCATCATGGACAATGACAGACCCAATGGGAATTCCACCTTCCTCAAGTCCCTTTTTTGCCTCATTGATAGCTTCATGTAGAAATGGATCCATGCGAAGAATTTTTAAATGATAAATCGGATTTGATCAAATTCAGGACCTTTTGAGTATTGTCAGGCCCATCATGTTTAAGTCGAATGTCCGGGATGGCTGTCTTGACCAATTTTTGATTGGTCTCCCAGACATGTTCCAGGTACCAGGGTGGCTCCTTACCCCAGCGGATCTCTTTTTGTCGTCTTTCTAAAAATGTATCCTTATCAACTTCAATAAGCACTTTTTTAGATAAAAGCGATGCTATGCGGGTATCAAAAGCAAATATGCCTTCCACAAGAATTACATCTGCAATCGATTTCCTGACCTGGAACACAAGGCGATCCCAATCAATGGAGTCGGGATGTTCCCAATCCAGACGATCTTTTACCTTCGGGATCAACGCTTTTTCAACCGTATAATGGTCCATTTCAAAAACCTTGACTTCCAAACCAGAAGAAGAAAGCTCTTTTTTTAAACTACGTGTTAATGTGCTTTTTCCGGATTGGCTGATTCCACAGATGCCTATGATCATTTGAGAAGTGATCTTCAAGATTCGATAAGTGTAAGTAAATCTAGTGATGATACGTGAATCAACTGGAATATTGGATATTCACTTAATTCAATCGAAGTATGATGCCTGTTTTTAACATCCAATCCTGGTTGAAGAAAGAATCCTTGAAATCATCAAATGGAGAGGTGGTTGCCCGGTAAGTGACACTCAAACCCGTCCCGATTGCCTGGCTAACAGCTAATTTTTCTGATACCTTAATCCTCAATCCAAGGTTTAAAAAAGTCTGGATGATATTGTCTCTTTGCTCAGTGGTGATGCTTTCGAACGTGCTGGATGCTGTGTTGAAATATCTTGAATCCTGTTCATCTTTTACACGTTGTAGCCAAAGGTCTAGTCCGTAAAACATTGCTACATTTTGCTCTCTTCCCTGCGGATAACTGATCGAGCTAAAATAAAACCCTGTGAATTTGACATTTTCACGCTGTTCGATCTGATCTCCGTATGAGATTAACAGAATTGGACCAAAACTTCCAGTACGATTTTTTTTGTCAAATTGAATGTTGGGTGAGACCACAATCCCCTCGTACGTTTCGGGAAAAGCAAAAGACAGGCCCATCCCTGAAAGAGATTGAGCTTTTACCACGCCGGGGATGGCGCAAAAAACAATTAAGAGCAATGTGAAGTAAGCTTTCATAATTGCGAATTAACAAAATGATAACAATCGAATGGGTCGTGTACCTGATACTTGGGTGTTATTAAGATAACTAACTTTGCTTCATGCGATATAGTTATATTCTGCTATTCCTGCTATTTCTGTCATGTACAGATGATTACACGGTTCCCAGCCACGTTCCGGGGGTTGTTAAAATATCGGGTGACAATGCGTTTGTCAGCTACGGGGATGGTGGTTTAATTGTAACAAATCTTGTAACAGATCAGGTCGTTGCACACATTTTTCCTATTGGAGACATGCGCGGGATTGATGATTTTGATATCGTTGGTGATCTTCTGTTCGTATTGGATGCTCGTGGAAAAAATTACGTTGCTTCCTATTCCATTGCAGATTTAAGCAATCCGGAGCCACTGGACGGCCCTCACCTTGTGCCAGGAGGTCCTTTCAATGGCATTTCAGCAAGAGGGGGTAATCTCGTCGTTTCAGGCGGAACCCGACACCTGGAGTATTTTCAATACACCTCCTCAGGCAAAATCAATGGATCTGCAATGTTCGGTAGGGACCGGGGACATCCTGACGTACTGCTTTCTGATAATGGACAGGTCGCGTTTGCATCTACAGACTTTAACCTTGATAGGAAAGTAAATGACGCAAGGTTTGGGATATTGGCTTTGTCGTTGGGTACTGAGCTTCAGATACCTACCGTTATTGACCAGGTCGGTATTTTGGAGGCAGGATTTACCGAGGGAGTAACATCTCCTGTTGGATTCCCGATTCAAACAGCCGTGTACAACGATCAGTTATTGGTAGCTCATGGAGGAGGACTGACAATTGTTGACCTAATCGAACAGTCAGCTTTCGGAGCCTCAAGACTTGTTGACCTTGGAATCAATGCGATAAGTGTCCAGGCTCAGGATGATACGGCTTACGTGATCGGGCTCGGTACCGGCCCAACACTAGTCAAAGTTGACATCAGTGACCCTGCTAATCCAGCCATTATTGAAACGGTTGTTTTGAATGCCGGAAGTAGTATTCCAACTTCACTTGCATTGAGCCGTACTTCCGTTATTATCGCTGCAGGTGAAGCTGGTCTTCTGGAAGAAGCGTTGTAAACCAATCCTTCACTGCGAGGTGAAACCCTCTTTTACCTCTTAACAGGCATATTTTCTTCTCAGTTTAAAAAATCTCAAATTACAGGTGTAACCATTTGGATACCTCTTAGTATCTAAACCCGAAATCCAAATTATAACCTGATAGAATGTCTGAAGAGTCGCTTATGATCGCGGTAAAAAACGGAGAGCTGAAACAAGCGTCCGATCTGTTCGAGCTGTATAGTAAGCAACTGTACAACTTTTTTGCAAAGATCACCTACGACCGTGATGTCGCACATGATCTGACGCAAAATGTGTTCTTGAGACTTATCAAATTCAGGCATACGTATAGGGATGATATGAGATTTAAACCGTGGATATATCAGATAGCGAGGAATGTTTTTGCTGACCATTACAGGAAAAGCAAAACACTGAAAAATGATAATGTAGATATAGAAACGGTGGGAGAAACGCTTGGTGATATGGATGACGAGGTTGTGAGAAATGAGCAGGAACGAATATTATATCTATCGATGGATAGACTGAAGGTTGAAGACAGGGAAATATTGTTGATGAGCAAGTTTCAGAAGATGAAATACGAGGAAATTTCCCAGGTTTTGGACACGTCGGTATCTGCTGTGAAGGTGAAGGTTCACCGGGCGATCAAACGATTAAAAGAACATTATTTCGAACTGGAAAAAATTTAGATATGGAGGAACGTAAGATGGAAGATCTGATGATTGATTATGTTCAGGGAAATCTCACAGGTGAATTAAAAGATCATGTTGAGAAGACCATTGAAAAGAATGATGAATGGAAGCTTGAGTATGACAAGCTGTCCAGTATCATGGAAATGATGGATTCCTCGGTTGAGTTACAAGCTGAACCATCATTGAGAGAGAGCTTCGACGCTATGTTGGAGCAAGAAATCAGCAAAGCAGAGGAGGCAGAAGTGGTGCCATTGAAATCAAAAACTGCGGGTTCCAATAAATGGATGATGAGAATTGCTGCCTCTGTAGCCTTATTGCTCCTTGGTGGTACGATAGGTGTATTGGTCACTAAAAACGCCCAAAATGAGCGTGAACTGGCTGCACTACGAAATGAAATGGAATTAACAAAGCAATTGGTCATTACCTCTTTGCAAGATCAGAATTCCGCCACGAGTAGGTTAAGAGGTGTGAATACATCTATGGTGATGGAAACCTCAGACGACGAGATCATCAATGTGCTTATTAATACCATGAATACGGATGAAAACACGAATGTACGACTGGCAGCTGTCTCTGCGCTTGCACGATTTGCTAATGAAGAACAAGTGAAAAAGGCGTTGATTGGAGCACTTGAAACACAGGATGATCCTGTTGTGGCGATAAGCTTAATCAACCTGATGGTTCAGTTGAAGGAGAGGGGAGCGGTTGAATCGCTTAAGAACCTACTGCATAGAGATGAAGTACATGAAGCAGTAAAAAGCGAGGCCCAATTGGGAATTTTTGAGCTCTCATGAAAAAAAATTATAACCAAGAAAAAAGGTCAAAAACGAATATTAAACTCAATTTAGAAATGAAAAAGCATAATATATTACTTACAACAATTCTTGCGCTGGCGGTAATTACCGGGGCAAGTGGACAGAGCGATGAGTACAAGTTTACCCCTACCGGGAAGCTCATTGTAAATGGAATCAACAAAATATCCTTCGAAGGTCATGATGGAAATGAGGTGATCATCTCTACCACCACCCGTTCATCTAGTAAATCTGAACGTGCCGAGGGATTAAGACTCATCAATGGATCGGGCTTGGAAGATAATACTGGCCTGGGGGTCTCTGTTGTTGAAGCTGGCGGGAACACTGAAATGGAGGAGATCTCGTCAAGATCAAGCAGAAGATATGTAGTTAAGGTTCCGAGCAGCGTAACGATAGTTTACAAACATTCTACTGCTCATGGAAGTGCTGTTTCTTTTTCCGGAATCCGGGGGGAGCTTGAGGTGAAAACCAACCACAGTCGTGTAGAGCTTGATGATGTAACTGGTCCTATGACAATCAGCACAGTCCATGGCAAAATAGAAGCAGATTTCAGTACGCTAAATCAAAGTGGTCCGGTGTCCATTGCTTCTTCACACGGTCTGATTGACGTTGCCCTTCCGGCAGACACAAAAGCAAACTTGAAGCTAGGTTCAGGGTGGGGCGAAATTTACTCTGACTTTGACATTGAAATAGAAAAGACCACTCGATTGAGAAGCTACAGTAGCAATGAAGTTAAAGGCACCTTGAATGGTGGAGGAGTGGATTTTAGTGCAGTTTCCTCTCATGGAAATGTCTACTTGAGGAAGAAATAAAACCGCGATAGCAGCCTTGTGTCTTAGATGAAGACACAGGGCTGAATTTTCTAATCAAAAACTCCAATAAAATGAGGTATCTGTTTATTCCATTGATTTTACTCGTTTGCACGGCCAATGCTCAAACAAGAGTTGAAAAAAGTATTGCGGTAAATCGGGGGCAAAAGGTAGTGATGAACTTCAAACACCCTGAGTTAATAACAATAAAGACGTGGGACCAGAATGAAATTAAGATCAGTGCTGAGGTTAGCATCAATTTTGGAAGAAATGATGAAGCCTTTCAATTTGATGTAGAAGAAGGTGAGACAATAAGAATCAATTCTCAGATAGAAAACTACAGCGATCTCCCCAGGAATATTGTCATCCGGTACCAGGGAGAGGATTTCTTTTTTGAAACCAAGGATCCACATTCACCAGAGATCATGAAATTCAGAGAGGAGATTGGTGACAGTGGCTATGAATACATGCGACATGGGGTGATCATGGATATTAAAGTGGAGGTTATGGTTCCTAAGGGGATCTCACTGGATGTAGAGGCTAAATTTGGATTGGTAGAAGTAGAAGGATTTACTGATGAGCTTGAGGTTTCTTCAAAATTTGGAGGAATTGATGTCACTGTGCCTCAAACCAATCCATCCATGAAGGTGAGAACGAAGTTTGGTGACGTGTACTCCAACCTGGACATGGAGTTTTCTTCTCGGGATAGGTATGAGATTGGTCGATGGGTCACGTTGGAAGGAAGAGGCAGCAACCCGTCAAATCCTCAGTATTTCAGGTCTGAGTTTGGGAATGTATACCTGAGGAAGATGTAGAAGTTATGTTGACCTGGGTTCAACATCTTCAAAAGAAGCACTTTACGTAATAAGTTTGTTTCTGGAAGACCCTGAAATAAATTCAGGGTGACTTTCTTAACGATAGAAATTCACTACGTATTGGTCATGCTGAATTTGTTTCAGCATCTTCCTTAACGCTCTTGTTTTCAATCAAGCCAGCAGCAACCTCCCGAATCACTTTCACTAAGTGATCTACAGTGCCTTCATGCATTCGATGGTTGATCAGGCATGCCCGGATCACAAATTGTTCATTGAGTGTGGTTCCCGTAATAAATACCCGGCCATCTTCCTCCAGAGCTGGAATAAGCCGCTTGTTGAAACTGTTGATCTCGTCTTCCGAATGTAGATCCTTCACGTACCTAAAGCACACTACTCCAAGCTCAGACTTTGATTTTAACTCAAAATCCTCAGAAGCAACAACCAGTTTTGCTAGATACCGGGTGAGATCAATGTCCTTTTGGATCATTTGCTTGATCCTCTCAATGCCATAGGATTTGATGCTCATCCAAATTTTTAACGCCTTTCCACTCCTAGAAAGTTGGAAGTAATGTTCATTAAAATTCAGCCGATCAGAGTCCTCCAATGAAGCATCAAGATAAGACGCCTTTTTAAAGTAGGTTCTTTTGAGCGTTTCCCAATCTTTTACCAACAAACATCCGGCCTCAAATGATTGGTACATCCATTTGTGGAAATCAACGGCAAGCGAGTCGGCCAATTCAATTCCTTTGTAGTGGTCTTTGATTGAATCAAGCGAGCTGGCTAAAGCACCATAAGCGCCATCGATGTGGAACCACAATTGATATTTTTTAGCGAGATCTGCAAGTGCTTCAAGATCATCAATGGCTCCTGTATTTACTGTGCCGGCACTTCCAATGATGCAAAAGGGTGTAAATCCATTTTCAAGGTCAGCCTTGATAGCTTCCTCCAGAGCATCCAGGTTAATTGTGAAATCTTCATTGACAGGGATCTTTCTCAAATGATCGGTGCCAATGCCTAATTCATCCATGCTCTTGTCCAAACAACTATGGACTTCACTGGAAGCATAGGCCGTAAAAGGCTTCAGACCAAACAATCCCTTTTTTCGGATTTCATTTTTCTCGAAGAAAACGTTACGAGCTACAGTAAGACCTGTAAGATTTGCGGCAGAGCCGCCACTTACCAGTACCCCTTTAGCATTCTGATCATAATTCATCATTTCACCGGCCCATTGGATCACCCGTTTTTCAATTTCACTCATTGCAGGAGCCAGGTGCCATTTTCCAACGTTCTGGTTGATGGTGGAGGTTAACTTGTCTGCGATGATGGACATCTGCGAACCACCAGCCATTACATAGGCGTACATGTAAGGACCAAGGTTGTTGGTTGCCGTATCCAGTACTTTTTCCTTTACAAGATCCAGCAGCTCATGATCGTCCATTCCTTCTCGAGGGAGAGGTTCATCAAACCAACGCTCGATTTCTTTTTGGGGATGGTTATGAAAAGCTTTCTGACCTTCCAGGTCTGAAAATTTGTTTAGAACGAGCTCAGAGCTCTTGTTTAATAGGTCAGCAAATGCCTCAGGGGCAAGGTCAAGAGAATTATTCATTGGCTAGTTCGTTTAGTGTTCGTTCTTTAAAATCAATTTGGCTAAGCTGGATCTCAATAGCTTCCAGCTGATCAAGAAAGGAGTTGTCCTGGAATAGGTTCTGAACACCAATTGTTCCAGCTGTCCAAACTTTTTCGAATTCCGGAATGTTGAGATGAGCTTTTTCAGATAGCCGGAACTGTCGTTTTCTTGAATCTGACTTGTCCGGAGCTGATTCCAGGTAGCCATTCGCCTCCATTTTATTTACCAGGCTAATAACCGAGGGGTGCGAAAAATGGAGTTTTGATGCCATTTCCATGACCGAGAGCTGTTCATATTTCTGAAGCAATTTGAAGATTAGGAACCAATTCGGTTCAATGTCCAACCCAAGCGTTTTGTACATATCACGCCCGCTGTGGACCATGGCCTCACTTATTCGCTTCAAGCGTGTGGCCAATGCCAGGTAGCCCAGTTCATTTACAAAGTCATATTTCATGATATAAACGTAGTTGCCTACACTAATATAGTTAAATTAATATGTAGACAACTACATTAATATAAAAAAACTTTAAAAAGACCTTGAAGAAATATTGCTATTCGTACCTGATAACTTTAGAAGGGTTGGTCAATGCTGCCCGAAGGGTGTGATAACTGATGGTAAGAACAGTGATTATTGATACAAATAGAAATGCAAAAAGAAAGATTTCGATTCCGAAGTCCGTTCTATAGGCAAAGCTTTCAATCCATTTCGAACCTCCCAGGTAGCCGGCCGGCAAAGCAATGATTGATGTAAAACATATCAAAATGAGAAACTCCTTGTTGAGCAATAGCACTACCTGATGGACCTTGGCTCCGAGGACTTTGCGAATGCCTATTTCCTTCATTTTTCTCTGAATCATGAAGATTGTAAGCCCAAAGAGCCCTACGCAAGATATTAGAATGGCAAGGGTTGAGAATATAGATAGTGCCTTAGCGAACGCCTGATCCGAACTGTAATTTTGATTGATCCGGCTATCAAGAGACTCAAACTCAAAAATGTATTCCGGGAAAACGGTAGCAAACGTTTCTTGAATTGCCTGAATTTGGTTTTGGAAATCCTCTCCATTTGTTTTTATGTATACATAATTTGCAGCGTTTTCTCTAAACCAAAGGACCAACGGTTCGATCTCATTTTGGAGCGGTTCAAAATGAAAATCACTAACCACACCGATGATCTCACCGTGAATTCCACCCTGGCCTGTGAGCATTCCTTTTTTCCCCACAGCTTCTGCATGATCCCACCCCATTAGTGCAACAGCAGATTCGTTCATGATGAACTTATGTAGTGTGTCTTCCCTTGAAACTTCAATGAATTTTCTTCCTTCCATGTGCGTGATGTTCAACAGGTCAATGAAATCAAGGTTTACTGGATAAATGGACATCCTTGGCGCTTCGCCGGGATTGGTTCCTCGTTCCACGAATTGATAGGACCCATGCAAACCTTCAAGGCCAAGCCTTGCTGCGGCTACCCCTGTTACTCCAGGTAATTGCTCTAGCAGCGTTTCGAACGTCACATATCGATCCCTTTGTGCAGGTTCATTCAAAGGCACAACCAATATATTTTCCTTTTCGAAACCAAGATCCTTGGATGTTAGATAGTTGATCTGTTTTAAAATGATCAGTGTGACCATGATCAGGCTTATGGAAATGGTGTATTGCAAACCAACAAGGATCTTCCTGAGATAGGATTTACCATAACCAAAAGTTGAACGACTATTTAGAAGTACTCTTTTTACTTCTACACCGGAAAATAGGAGTGCAGGGTAAATTCCGGATGTTAACCCTGTGCTTCCGCCTAAAATAAATGAGGCAAGAAGGAGGGGTTGAACGAAATAATTGAAATCAGTTTTATCTAATCCGAGCGGCTGTCCTATTTGAATGACAACCAGGTAGCTTAATAAGAATCCTATGGATGCCGAAACAATTCCCGCAAAGATCGATTCGAGAAGGAATTGATAGAAAAGAGAACCTTTACTAGCCCCAAGCGCTTTTTTAATTCCTACTTCCTTGGCACGAATAGAGGCAACAGCTGTAGATAGGTTGATATAGTTTAGCCCGGCGACCAGAACAATGAGCAGTGCAACAAACGTCAATACCTGGGAATAAAACCGGTCGCTGGTAGGGCCAATTTCGTCAGCTTGATCCTTGGAGGGTGTGAGGTAGATATCCTTAATCCTCTTTAGCGATAGCTGAATTGACGGTACTCTCTCCGGGGGAAAGTGTGCCTTGACAATCTCGGGAAGTTTTTCCTCAAAACTTTCTTTGCTTGAAGACTCTTTCAGCTGAACATAGTTATAAAAGGTGACCCAGGACCAACTGGTAGGAGACCCAAAAGATGGATACTCATAACTTGAATAGGAGACCAGGAGATCCATCTCAAAGTGAGTATTAGGAAGGGGCTCTAAAACTCCAGTTACCATGAGCGATTGTCCACCCGTTTCTAACACTTTTCCTGTTGGATTAACTTCTCCGAAATATTTTACCGAAGCCTTAGAAGTGAGCACAACTGTATTCGGTTGAGACAGAGCGGTAGTTCTGTCTCCATATTTGAGTTGAAAGTCGAAAATTTCAAAGAAGGAAGGCTCGACATAGAAGAGTCGTTCTTCATAGAATGCTTTGTCCTGAAACCTTACAAGTACTTCATCACCCCTCTTGATTGTGACTGAATTTTCAACCTCATCGTAGTTGGAAGCCATGTACCGACCTGTAGGTGGGCCTGTCGTTACAAAATGAGTGGTTCCCGAAGGCGTGGTGCTTTCCAATTCTACTCTGAAAATCTGATTCTTTTTCGAATGGATCTCATCGTAGCTGTTTTCTTTTAATACAAATAGTAGGATCACAAGGGACCCGGTAATACCAAGTGTTAAGCCTCCAATATTTAGTAACGTAGTAACCGGAGATTTTCGAAACAGTCGAAAGATGAAGATCAACTGCTTCATGAATGGATAGTGGGATCGCTGGCGTGTGTTTACCAATCGTTCGTCCGCAGATACCGAACCAATTTCTCCCCAGTTTTCAATCGCTTTTTCAAATGCTCGTTGCTCATCAGACCCTTGTTCGATAGTGCGTTGAATCTTTGTTCGCAGGTGATCTTCTATTTCTGCAAGTTGGCCGTCTTCAAACGATCCTGTTTTAGAGTGATCTTGAAGCCATCGTTGAATGTTCTTTTCAAGGTCAAATTCCATACTACTGATTATCCATTTTGAGGCTCCAAAACCTGTTGAGCATTTCGAAAGTTTTAAGCCAGTTGTTTTGTTCTGCCAAAAGGGCTTTTTTCCCTTTTTCCGAAATGTGGTAATACTTCCTGTTTCTTCCTTCTTCCGACAAAGACCACTCGGATATGATTAAGCCATTTTTTTCCAGTTTATGAAGAACCGGATAGATCGATCCCTCCGCCCAGGGTAGATCGCTGGAAGATTTTTCTCTCATTTCATCAATGATGGCATAGCCGTAGCTCCTTCCTTTTTTGAGAATACTTAATATGATGGGTTTAGCAGCTGCAGCAACGAGGGATTTCGGTAACATACCTAGATTTAATTAATACATAGATATTCTAAGTACGAAATATCCTTAAAATTGTTTCCATTGGAACCACAGCATCCAACTACAATGAGCTGTCAATTTTATTTTTCATACAAAATATGAAAAAATAAAACCTAGTGCCTATAATTGCCGTATTGATTTTTCATACATTTGGTGAATAAATAAAAAAAAGAGATTTATGAAAGGAACCAATTTGGGTGAGTTTGAAGAGGTGGTGTTACTGACCATTGCCTCGTTGTTTGAAGAAGCATATAGTGTGAATATTGTGGATGAGATAGGCAAAGTAACTGGCCGTAAAACAAAGCTGGGAGTAGTGCATGCGGTATTGAAACGCATGGAAGATAAAGGGCTGATCACCTCCGAATTAGGAGAACCAACAAAGGAGCGTGGAGGAAGGCGGAAGCGTTTTTTCCAAGTTTCGCATACAGGGAAGATTGCACTTCTAAAATCCAAAGAGCAACGTGACAAGCTGTGGAGTTTGATTCCTGATGTCATTTTTCAAGGAGTAAGATGAATATGCGTAAAATGAGCCCACCGCGGTGGATGGATAAAATAGTGGAGATGTACTGCAGGCCGGAACTGCTCGAAGATTTGCAGGGAGATCTTCATGAGTGCTATGATAGAAACCTCAAAAAGGGTCGATTCAGGGCTAACCTGATCTTTTTCATCGATGTAATAAAATTTTTCAGATTGTACACGGTACGCAAACCCAAAATAGTAGGACAAATGACTTTTTTTAATCTATTCAAAAACTATTTTAAAACATCAGTAAGAAGTATCGCACGAAACAAATTATTCTCCTCTATCAATGTGGTGGGGTTGGCGATCTCTATGTCAGTCGGGTTGTTGATGATTACCTATTTGAGTAAACTCTTAAACTACGATTCATTTCATGATAAAGCGGATCGTATCTATAGAGTTACTACGACACAGTATGGTTCCGATGGAACTGATGAGCTGGCTACTACTTCTGTCTTTATTGGAAAGAAAATTCAGGAAGAATATTCAAATGTTGAGAATATAGTACTCATCCATAGATGGTACGGGTCAGGTATAGGATTTTCGAGTGCTGAAAAAACCATTCGATTAAGACCTGTTTTTGCGAATGAGGCTTTTTTCGAAGCTTTTTCATTTCAACTACTTCAGGGAAACCCCCAAACGGCCCTTTCAAAACCCTTTTCTCTGATCCTTACTGAAGCAAATGCAAAAAAACTTTTTGGCGAGAAGAATCCGATGGGAAAAGTGGTGGAAACAGAAGATGGTGACTTTGTAGTAACGGGTATAATAGAGAATATCCCTTATAACTCTCACATGCAATTTGGTATGCTAGCATCTTTTTCAACAGTCGAAGGTATGTGGAGAAAAAAACAAGGATCTTTCTTTTCCAGGTTGATGGATTGGGAAAGCATCACACATAATCATGTTTATGTGGTTTTGCCAGAGAAAAACAATAACCCTCAGAGGTTGCAACGGTACCTTGACAAGGTAGCTGTAGAAGAGAATAACCAAAATTCTCAGATGACTTTGGATTTTTCTTTGCAACAGATTACTGAAATAACACCAGGCAAAAAGCTGAGGTATCAGTTTGGAAAGAGTTTCGATCGTAAGTGGATCTATTCTCTTGTCTTGCTTTCCATAATCATCATTGTATCGGCTTGTTTCAATTATACAAATCTCTCAATTGCGAGGACTTTGAGAAGAACAAAAGAAGTTGGAGTACGGAAAGTAGTAGGAGCTTCTCAAATGCAGATATTAGCTCAATTCGTTTTCGAGGCTATTATCATCTCAATGCTGGCATTGTTCATTTCATATGGATTGTACCTGCTAATTCGCCCATTTTTCATGGAAATGCAATCTATAGGTAATATGGATGTTCCCATGGATTTTGAATGGCAACACGGCGTTTACTTTTTGGTTCTTGCTCTTGTAATAGGGCTATTTGCAGGATTTCCATCTTCAGTTTTATTGTCTAAACTGGGCACTTCATCCATTTTTCATAGTATCCCCAAAGTCAGACTCTTTGCTGGTATTGGAACTTTTAGAATGCTTGTAATTTTTCAATTTGCTATCGCGGTGGCGCTAATAATGGGAACAACTATTTTTTATCGCCAGTACCAACATGCCATTGAAATGGAATTAGGGTTTTCAACTGAAAATGTCGTGAATGTTCCATTGAAGGGGAACGACTCGGAAACCCTCATCAATGAGTTTAGCAGGCTTCCGGAAATCACCAATATATCCCGATCGTATCTTGTACCAGGAGCAGACTGGATTCGTGCGAAATGGGTGAAAATGAACCCGGATGATTCAATTAGGATCAATGTGAATTATGTTGATCACAACTACCAAAGCATACATAATTATGAGTTTTTAGCGGGTGGTAGCTTTTCCGAAAACGTGGATGATCGAGCTTCACAATATATTATCATCGATAACGAACTAAGGAAACAGTTTAATTTCAGTAATCCGAATTCCGCCATTGGCGAAACGATTTTCATAGATGAGGATAATCTCAGGTTGAAGATTGTAGGAGTGGTAAGCGATTTTCAATATGTTCAATTTGATCAGGGAAATTTTGCCAGACCGCGCGGAATTATTCAGGGACAGGACAGAAATTATAATTATGTAAATCTCCATATAAGCTCGAAGGATGTCATGAGCCTGATGAACAAGTTGGAGTCCATCTGGAAAAAAATGGATGAGATTCATCCCTTCGAGGCCTTATTTTACGATGACCAGCTAGAGGAGACCTATGCGGAGTTGAAAGTTGCACTAAACATCCTTGGTTTTTTATCCTTTCTTTCAATTACGATTTCAGTTCTTGGACTGCTTGGAATGGTGGTATATGTTACAGAGATACGGCTTAAAGAGATTAGTCTCAGAAAAGTCATGGGAGCGAGCGAGAAAAACCTGGTAATGACCCTATCTCGTGGTTTTCTACTTATGCTTGGTATGGCAGCCTTAATTGCAACACCTCTTACCTACCTTCTTTTTGATAGGTTAATTCTCACAAACTTTTCAAGCAGAATTACTATCGGTGTGTTAGAACTACTTGCAGGATTTTTCGTGATTTTCAGCATTGGCTTCTTCATTACTGCTGGTCAGACTTTTCGTGCTGCACGAACTAATCCGGCTAAGATGCTAAGAGATGAATAAAATACATTCAGATGGAAGAAGCCAAGTTGGCAGTGTTTTCAAATTGTGGAAAAAGAGCACTTTTAAATTCAAAAAGAGCCACAAGACAGATTATCAGATGAGTGAACGCCACACAGGTCCACCGCGATGGATGGACAAAATAGTTGAACTCTACTGCAGAGCCGAATTGCTCGAGGATCTG
>JANQEC010000275.1 GCA_028278585.1 Cyclobacteriaceae bacterium
CTCCTGAAGTACGCATTTTCTTTTCAGCATTGTCAAGTGACTGCTTCGCTTTTTCTATTTCATCATCAAGATTTGCAACTTTGGACAGGTTTTCATCAAGGCTGTTTCTTAGATCTAAAAGTTCTGGGACAGTTTGAACATTGTGTTTTTTCTGCAATCGATAAAGATGATCGAGCTGTTCCTTTAGTTCCAGGATGCGTTGTGGATCGTGTTCAATTCTGTCCTGGTTAATCTGGATTTCATTGAAAATGTCCTGAAGCTCAATTGAGGAGCTTTCGAGACGGTCATTGAGTTCTGAGAGCTCTTTGGAAAAATCAGCAATGGAAGTTAACGACTGTTTCACTTCTTTTAATTGCTGCAAGATGGCAACTTCGGATTCATCCAAAAGGTGAATCGATTGTGCGAGTTTTAGCTTGATTTCTTCTGCATTTTCTAGTATTTCAAGCTCTTTTTCAATTTCTTCCTGGTCCAGGTGATCGAGGTTAACCTGGTTTAATTCATCAAGCAGGAACTTTTTATAATCCATGTCTTCTGCACCCTTTTTTGCCAACTCAATAAGGTTTTCATAATTTTTGCTGGCCTGGACGTATACTGAAAAATCTGTTTGATAAGTAGTTTTCAGCTCATAGTGTCCGGCAAAAGCATCAAGGACTTCTAATTGATATTTGTTGACTCCGAGGCTTAGCGATTCATGCTGAGAGTGCACATCCATCAGGTAATTCCCGATTTTTTTCAAAGCGGATAAGGTAGCCGGAGTATCATTTACAAAGGCACGGGATTTTCCATTCGCAGAAACCTCTCTTCGAATAACACATTCCTTTTCATAATCCAGATCCTCCTCCTCAAATAGTGTGTTGAGTTTGTATTGAGAGAGATCAAAAACCCCTTCGACTATGCATTTCTGATCTTTATCAAGGAGCACTTTGGTATCTGCTCTGTCTCCGAGCAAAAGCCCTACCGCACCAAGCATAATCGATTTTCCGGCACCGGTTTCTCCTGTTATGATATTGAGTTTAGAAGAAGGACTCATCTCGAGTTCTTCGATCAATGCGTAATTTTTTATTTGAAGGGATTTGATCATTTACAGTCTCCGGGCAAGAGACAGCAAAGATATTCAGAGTCTACTCAATCAACACACGATAATCATCCGATCTTGAGGGATCGATGCTATTTAGGAGGTTGTAAGCCTGCCTTCTTTTGGCAAGGCTGGTTTCTCCAAACAATTGTGTCAGTTCGTTGGATTTCGCATCCATGAAAGTAATGGTCAATATGGACCTTGGCCTTGCACGGTTTGCCTTTTGCACATCGGAAAGGGCACTTAAAATGTTGCTTTCCGCCTGGTCTTTTTGATCGGCCATGATGTCCAGTCCATTTCTATGGTAGGCATACAACGCTCTTCGTATCCCTTCCAGTTGTGGGTTTCGGAGGTTTTCAACTAACCAATATCGATTCCTGATACTATTGAATTGCTGCCAGCCATTAAAACTTGATTGCTGGGCATTGTTCACGATATTAAAAGCTTTCTCGTAATAAGGCTCACCGCCTAGTTCTGAAAAAGTATCATAATCCATGCCTATGATTATGTAGGCATAGTAGGCCAGAAGGGACGTAATATTACTGGTGAAGGTATTTTCGTTAAATCTCAGGGGCTGTGACTGTACAAACTCAAAGGTCCAGTCACGATCCGCAAAATTCAATAGAACACTTTCGTAGTTGGTTCCATAAACAGGTCGACTGGAGAGTACTTGTACTGTGGCTTCAAAGACCCCAATGCTTGGTTGCTCATTGATATTGATCAATAAATTGCAGTTGATAACTTCTTCTTCATCAAAAATGTCGTTGGTCCATTTTGTGTTGTTTAGAAACTGGGCAAATTCCGTTTCCATGTCCTGGAAAATACCACGTTCCGTAGTTTGGACCTGCTGTGCATTAACAATTACTCTACAATTGAGCTCTTGAGCAAAAACACAGTGGGTCAGGCCAATGAAAAACAAAATGGTCGAGATCCTCATTTGATGTGTTGAATCGTGTAATCTACTATATCAGCAGCAACTTCTTTCTTACTTTTCAACTCAAATTTGATCTCCTTATTGTTCTTGTCAAAGAAAGTGACCTTGTTGGTGTCTTTCTTAAAACCGGCACCTGAATCATTCAACGAGTTCAGTACTATAAGGTCAAAGTTCTTTTTTTGGAGTTTTTCTTTCGCGTGGGTTTCTTCTTTGTTGGTTTCCAGAGCAAATCCAATATTGAACTGACCATTCTTTTTCTGCCCAAGCTCATAGGCAATGTCCGGGTTTTTGACCAGGTTGATTTCTAAAGAGTTTTCGTTTTTTTTGATCTTTT
This sequence comes from Cyclobacteriaceae bacterium, assembly GCA_028278585.1. Classification (GTDB taxonomy): domain Bacteria; phylum Bacteroidota; class Bacteroidia; order Cytophagales; family Cyclobacteriaceae; genus Ekhidna. Next base: position 2,344 of record JANQEC010000275.1, read on the forward strand.
CACTACTTGGATCGGCAGGTCGATAATCAGCAACAGCAGCCGCAAAGACCGCGATATCGCAATCCTTGTATTTTTCCTCGGCAGCTGCGAGCATTTCAGTTGCAGAATTTACGTTAGTGACTTCAACATTTTTGGGTACATATTGAGATGGTCCAGAAATAACCAAAACTTCTGCACCTGCATTTTTGAATGCTTCTGATAATGCTGCACCCATTTTTCCGGAAGAATGATTACCAATAAACCGAACAGGATCGATGGCTTCATGGGTCGGGCCTGAGGTGATGAGGACCTTCTTGTTTTTTAAAGCCTCGCTATTTCTGAACTTTTTTTTTACAGCTTCGAGGAGTTCTTCAGGCTCAGCCATCCTGCCTTGTCCAACAAGCCCACTCGCCAGCTCACCATCATTCGCATCTATAACCTCATTCCCAAAGGATTGCAGCTTTTTCAAGTTCGTGACAGTAGTAGGATGCTTGTACATATCCAGGTCCATTGCTGGAGCAATCATTACCGGGCATTTGGCTGAAAGGTATGTTGCAAGAAGCAGGCTGTCGCAGATACCATTGGCCATTTTTCCAAGTGTATTAGCGCTAAGAGGAGCAACTATCATTAAATCAGCCCACAGGCCGAGTTCGACATGATTACTCCATTCGCCAGAATCTTTATTAAAATATTCGGAATAAACCGGGTTTTTTGAAAGTGTGGATAGTGTTAATGGGGTGATGAAGTCCTTCGCGCTTTCGGTCATGATGATCTTGACCTCAGCTTCTTCCTTTATAAGGAGACGAACAAAAAAAGCGGCTTTATAGGCTGCAATGGACCCACAAACCGCTAACAATATTTTTTTCCCCTTTAACATGGGAAAGCCTTGTTTAAAGTTCTGACTCAGTGTCTTTTACCTCTTCTTCTTCAGGGATTCGAAAGTTCAGTTCGCCGTTAAGGAATTGATCTGTCGCGCTAGAAGATGGTTTTGGCATTCTCTCGTAGAATTTAGAGATCTCAATCTGCTCCCTGTTTTCAAAAATCTCTTCAAGATTATCTACCGAAGAAGCAAATTCTGCAAGTTTTCCATTCAATTCTTCTTTTTGGTTTGAACTGATCTGTCTTGCTCTTTTTCCAATGATCACAATTGATTCGTAGATATTGCTCGTTGGTTCTGCAATTTCCTTGTTATCTCTGGTGACCAGCGCTGCTGTTGAATGATGCATAGTATGCTTTTTATTTTGAACCCGCAAATTTAGTTAATTCTTCGATGCTTTTCGCATAAAAACGTTCAGCATCTTCTATAAATTCACTATTAGGGTATTTATCAATGAATTCTTCGTAAAACTTCACCGTATTTCGGTATCGCTCCTCTTGAACCGATGTAATACTGGCTTCCGCCAGATCAAATGCAGTTTCAATATTTAAGTACAGGATTTCTTCGTTAAATTTTGAATCAGGGTAATCGTTTTTAAAATTCTTAAAGGCCACCAAAGCAGACTTATATCTTCTCAATTTGTGGTACAATTTGGCCGTATGATATGCCTTGGTCTCCAGCTTCACTTGCATTTCATCAATGATTTTATCCGCATCTGGCGCATATTCCGAGGTAGGATACTTGTTGATGAAATTTTGCATGGCAGCTATCGCCTCATAGGTGCTGGTTTGGTCCAGATGAAATTCGGGAGATTGAAGATAGAGTGAATAGGCCTGCATATAAGATGCTTCTAATACATATTCACTTCTTCCGTAAATGGTGACAAATTCCTGGAAATGATGTGCGCTTAAAATGTACTGTTTTTGATGATAGTACGCGTAGGCAAAATAGAAATTCCCCTTTTCTGCTTCGGCGGTGCCTCTTATTATAGGAAGTATTTCTTCAAATAGAACGGTGGTCTTGTTGTATTTCTCATCTTCATAATACTGCAATGCAGCATCATACTTCACCTTCCAATCCGGACTTTTTTGAATTTTTCTAAACTTGCTGCACCCAAAAAGGCCGATGGCTATGATCAAAAAGAAAATTAATCGCATTCCCTGCATAATTGTCAAAATCGGTCGCAAAACTACGTGTTTAACACTTAAACGGAAACAAAGCCTAAATCATTCTTACTGACCTTTAGGCTTTTTTAACAATTTTCTGTCTTTATCAGGCAAACCCTCAATATTAAGTTTAACTGGCGGAATTGGTTTTTGTTTGTCTGGTTGTTCAGACTCTTCACTCACATCGGTTGCAACTGTGAGATAGACAACCTCTTCAAACGTGGGTCGATTGTCACCACGCCATAGAAATCCCTTCAACCTTTGTATTTCGTCCGTCAGCTCATGCGGTGGTATGAATTTGGCCTCTGGCTTTTTATAAAAACTGATGTTGTCCAATTCCTCGTTGACGAACCGCATGGTCAGGTCACTACACAAAATTCTGTTCATACCCATAGTGGTAATATTAGTTGAATCAGACTCGTCCAGAACGTAATAGAGTGCTTCTCCATTTCCATTGACATCTATCCTGCTGATAATGCCTTCAACAAATGATGCTTTCATTGTTCGGCCTTTAACCTGGTTGTAGTTATTGATAGTGTCTATGCCGATCAGGAAGGAATTCTGAAGGAGCGTCATGGTTTTGATTTGATCATTAGAAATCTCAACGGTGATGGTGTCTCCCTCGATTTGATTGTCCAGATTCCAAATTACAGGGTCGTTATAAAGGAAAATGGTGGAGTCGGATAAAAAATAAGATGCTGAATCCGCAATTCCCTGAAGGTTGTACCTCCATAATTTCACATTGTTATACGCAAGCACTCTTTTGGCCGAGTCGTATTCACTTTCGATCGAAACAAGCGTATCTGCTGAAATATAGAATGTGTCTTTTTCGAATATCCGTTTCATAAATGCATGTCCATAGACTTTGCTGATCTCACGGTTTTTATCTGAGAACCCTTCATCACCATATAGGATCACATCTTCTTCCTTGGCTCTAAGTTTGACATTTCCGATTGCCTTATAATATTGATTCAGGTCATCAAAGAAAAGCTCGTCGCCTTCCAGGTAGTAATCTTCTGTTTCTATGTTCCCACTTACAAACTCGGATTGATCCTCTTCTGTTCTAAACTCTCCACCTTTTGCATGAAGTACGGATCCATCTTCATTGGTAATCTCAGTTTTGCCAAGGGTAATAGCAATTTTTGTATTTGTATCGTAATTGAGCGTGTCTGATTTTAGTGTATAATCGGGAGCTTCCAGGTTGACATTGGTCCTGAATTGAGCATAATCCTCCTTGGAATAGAGGTACCCGATTTCGCTCGATAACGTGTTGGTACTGTCCTTTAATTTCCCACCATTGAAATAATTTGCTACTTCAGTATCTGTATTGTAGTCCAGGAAGTCAGTAAAAAGCTGTTGTTCTCCATGTGTGTAGATCACCTGTTCCCGAAGCTTCGCCGTTTTTTGTTTTCCATCATAAACTAGTGTGTTGGAAGTAATTACAGTAGAATCATCGATAATCTTCACATGCCCAAAGGCCTCCATCACATTGTCTCTTACATAATAGAGCGAACTGTCACAGTACATGGTGGTACCTTCCTGGGCAAATACCACATTACCAGTCAATTTTCTGATTTTTTTACCTTTTTCGCGAAATTCAAACAATTCATCAGCTTTGTACTGAATTCTTTCATTCTTCTTCTGCCCAAAAGTGACAAGGGGCAGTATGATCAATGAAAAAAATAGGATATGTGAGATTTTTCGCATTTGGGGCAAAGGTAACTTACGTTAATGCACTCTTTACAAAAACAGTTCCATGATTTTGTTCAGGCAGAAGAACTTCTGCATGAGGATGACCATGTATTGCTGGCTGTTAGCGGTGGTTTGGATTCGATGGTCATGGCAGACATATTCCTCAAGGCCGGGTGGAACTTTGCCGTTGCTCATTGTAATTTCAACTTAAGAGGTGAGGAATCTGATGGAGATGAAGAATTTGTCCGGTCATGGGCGAAAGAACATGGTATAGCACTACATGCAAAGCGGTTTGATCTTGGTGGAGGTTCTGTTCAACTCAAGGCCAGGAATGCCAGGTATGAATGGTTTGAAAAACTTTCCAGTGAAGAAGGGTTTAACAAAATTGCTACGGCACACCACCTGAATGATTCCCTGGAAACGGTTTTAATCAACCTCTCTCGTGGAACAGGGGTTAGGGGATTCTCTGGAATACGTTCAAAAAATGATAAGATTGTTCGACCACTATTGTTTGCTTCGAAGGATCAGCTTAGGGATTATGCGAATGAATGTTCGTTGAAATGGCGAGAGGATTCCTCTAATTTAAAGAATGACTATGATCGCAATCTTTTACGGTTGGAGGTGATCCCGAAACTGGAAGAACTAAATCCGTCACTGATCAACACATTCCGAAGTACTTCTGAAAGACTGCATTTGGCAAGTGAGTTGGTATCATCAAAGGTTGCGGAGATTAAAGCAAAATACCTTTCTGTTAAGGGAGCTACTTCCGAGTTAAAGTTAGAATGGGTGCAGACCGAAACGGACCTTTTGATCTTAAGCGAAATTCTGGCTGGTTACGGATTTAGCTATTTTGTATCAAAGCAGGTCTTTGAAGCTTTGGGAAGATCGGGAAAGCAATTTTTTGCCAACGACCATGTTCTGACTATTGATCGTGATTCCCTGTTCATCAAACAAAATGAAGCCACAGATAATGATTTTTTGCAGATAGAAGGCACAGGCGTTTTTCAATTTCAACAATTTTTGCTTACAATTTCCCTGGTAGATAAAGATGATGTTGATTTTTCTGAAAATGAGTCAACCGCTTTTTTGGATGCCAGCCTTGCAACATTTCCAATGAAATTGAGAAGGTGGGAGGAAGGCGATCGATTTACACCACTTGGTATGAAGGGTACGAAAAAAGTAAGTGATTATCTCGTTGACAAAAAAGTACCCCTGGCTTTAAAAAATAAAGTCCTGGTACTTCAGTCAGAAGATCAGATTGTATGGCTTGCAGCGCATCAGATATCTGAAAAATTTAAGATTGGCGAGAAAACTGAAAAGGTGCTGAGAATTACTTTCGCCCAAGGAATATGAGGAAGACCCTGAAACAAGTTCAGGGTGACTTCCGGAAGAGTTGTTCAGCTTTTTTGTCATGCCTGACTTTTGATCAGCAGCTTCCGGAACGGAAGATACCGTGTCGAGCACGGTATGACAACAGTGTCTAAAGTATGATGTTATTGGTCAAAATTCTGTCAGCGTTCTAGGATCGCCCTTGTGAAGTGCCATAGTTGCTCCTTTTGTCATGCCTGACTTGATCAGG
>JANQEC010000291.1 GCA_028278585.1 Cyclobacteriaceae bacterium
TTTGGCCAGCATGGAAGGTGCCTTCTGAACCGGTAAACCCCTGGACAATTATTTTAGAATCTTTATTTACAAGAACACTCATTCGCTAGATTTTTGGCAAAAGTATTTAATTCACCACAGAATCAATGGCAATTCTCATCTAACTAAAAAAAGCAGCCAATATTTGTCTAATTGGAGTTAACAACGTTTCCGACACCGGTAACATCAACGTCAATTTCAGGAGTGCCTTTGTAGAGAATGTTACCAACTCCCGATAATGCACCAGACAATTCACCTGTAACTGTAATTTGCACATTACCCACACCTGTAAGGTTTATTTCGCAGTTGCTGGTAATGAAGTTGAAGGCCTCCAAATTGCTTGCTCCACTGCTATTTATAGACACCTCATTTGCAGAACCACTCATTTGGATATTACCTACTCCTTCAATGTTTATTTCTACTTGATCGAGGTCTTCAAACTGGTTTACCTGGACAGTATTTACACCAACAGTTGTGAGTCCAAGAAGTTCGGGAGCAGCAATATTGGCAGTGATTGAAATTTCGCCATAATTGCCGTCCTCTAAATCAATAAACAGAACCCGATCTCTAACTTCTGTCTGAACAAGGTCAATGATATTATCATTAGCGCTAATGGCAAGATTTTGACCTCCCTTTACGATGGTTGCGTTGATTACGCTTGATATATGAATACTTTCAAAAGATCCTACTTCTCTTACCTCCGAGATGATGTTTTCTGACCCTTGAATTTCAGGACCATTTTGATCATCACACGCTGAAAACAAGATGATACCGAATAAAAATAAATAGAATGATACCTTCATTAAATGATATTCTCCTCTCTACAATAGATTGACACCTGGGATCTGATTATCCCGTACTATAGGCATGTATCATTTTCTAAATGAAACCCCCAAAGAACCTGGGATTTCGTTACGAAAAGCTTTCCGATTTTCCTTTTCAGGAAAGAAGATATTCATCAATAAATTCTCTAACACATCCATGACCGCCTCGCCTAGTAAGAATAATATCAGCAATTCTTTTAATTGCTTCGACTGCATCCGATGGACAGACAGCAAGACCAACAGCACCCATAATTTCCAAATCGTTGATATCATCGCCAATAAATGCAACTTCCTCCTTCTTGAGATGAAGTTTTGTCATCCATTTTTTATAGATATCAAGTTTTGATTCGGTACCCACATAACAATAGTGGAGTCCCAGCATATGTGCTCTTCTTTCAATCATGGTGGCAACTGAGCTGTGACTTATTATGCCTACTTCAACCCCGACTTTCATCGCCTCTTTTATTCCCATGCCATCCCGGGCGTCGAATCGTTTGAACTGAGAGCCATCCTCCATAATATATATTCCGGCGTCTGTCAAAGTTCCATCTACATCCAGGATCAGCAGCTTTATGTCTTTCGTGTTGAGCTTCATATATGGTGAATACGATTAATTGTTATTGACTTATTGTGATAGAAAAAGTCTGTTTTGGCTAGTTTTTTGAAAGTTACCCATTAAACTTTCGATGAGCAACGATGTCTAATCGTTAAAGAAGGTTAATAGTGAAAACACAAGAAACCTTAAGTGCGTAAAACCCTTTTGTAAATAATAAATCCTCTTCATATTTACATAGGTTTGAAAGGAGCTTTTTTTAAGCTCCTTTTTTATTTACCAATCTCAAAACCAGAATATGATAGAAAAGGCCAGGGGATTTCTTGGAACTCAAATAGACAATAGTTCACTGGTGTTCTTCAGGTTTTGCTATGGGTTTTTGATAGCTGCCGAAACTTTTGGAGCTATCCTCACAGGCTGGGTTGACCGAACTTTGGTACAACCAACGTTCACCTTCTCGTTTATCGGTTTTGAATGGCTTCAACCTCTTCCAGGCAATGGCATGTACTATTATTTCATTGCCATGGGCATTTGTGGTTTGCTAGTAATGGTTGGTCTTTTTTATCGAATATCCACAGTGATCTTCTTTGTCCTTTGGACAGGTGTCTACCTGATGCAAAAATCTGAGTACAATAATCACTATTATCTACTTGTACTCCTGAGCTGCGTGATGATATTTATCCCAGCACATAAAAGCAGGTCTTTGGATGTCCGCCTGGGTATTACTCAAGAATCAAAGACGTGCTTTAACGCGTACATCTGGATCTTTATTCTGCAGATAGGTATCGTTTACGTTTTTGCCAGCTTAAATAAAATGCATGCAGATTGGATGATGGCTCGTCCGATTGGAATTTGGTTTCAATCCAAATCAAATTATTGGTTAATTGGGACCTTGCTGGCGAAGGATTGGTTTCAATTTGTTATTTCATGGGGTGGTATCATTTATGATGGTGCTATAGTTTTCCTGCTGTTCAACCAGCGAACCAGAAAACTCGGATTCTTTTTGTCCCTTTTCTTTAACCTATTCAATTCGGCAGTCTTCCAGATCGGGATATTTCCATACATGATGATCGCCTTTACTGTATTTTTCTTTCCTCCCGGAGATGTTAGAAGAGTTTTATTTAAAGACAATCATTCGGTTTCAACTGAGAAAGGAAGTATCAGCAAGCCTTTTTTATATGTTATTGCCGTTTATTTTATCATCCAGCTTGCTCTTCCTATCCGACATCATTTCTACAAGGGAGATGTTCATTGGACGGAGGAAGGTCATAGAATGGCCTGGCAAATGATGCTTCGGGCAAAATCAGGATATGTGAGATTTGATGTTGTAGATAAAGAAACGCAGGAAAGGACTAGAATCAATATGACCCATTATCTCACCCGAAAACAACGAAGCTCCATGGCTGGGGAGCCAGATATGATTTGGCAGTTTGCTCAATACCTCAAGAAGGATTACCAAAAACAAGGTAAGGATGTCTCAGTTTTTGCTGCATCCAGGCTTTCGCTGAATGGCCATAAGTCCCAACCATTGATTGATAGGGAAACCGATTTAGCCAGTGTTCCGTGGGAACGATGGAAACATTCCGATTGGATTTTAACTTACGATTCATATGATTGATTTAAGAAGTGATACAGTAACCAGGCCAACAGCTGGCATGATGGATGCGATGACATCTGCCAAAGTTGGAGATGATGTCTTTGGTGATGATCCAACGGTGAATGAACTTCAATCGAAAATCGCTTCTTTGTTCGGAATGGAAGACGCACTTTACTGCCCTTCAGGTACGATGACCAATCAAATTGCTATGCGAATTCTTACTAGCCCACAGGATGAAGTGGTTTGCCATAAACATTCGCATGTATATCTATATGAAGGAGGGGGAATGATGTCCAACTCCATGCTTTCTCCCAAATTGTTGGACGGAGACAGGGGACGAATAACTGCGGATCAAGTGGAAGAAAGTATAAATCCCGATGACGTACATTTCCCAAAAACAGCATTAGTTGTTTTAGAAAACACAATGAATAAAGGTGGAGGTAGCATCTACGATCTTGATGAGATTGGGTCTATCAAAAAAGTCTGCGATAAAAATCAACTGAAGCTTCACCTGGATGGAGCACGTCTTTTCAATGCTCTGGCCGAAACATCCCATGACCCTTCAAGCTATGGAAAACTATTTGATACTATTTCCATTTGTTTTTCGAAAGGCCTTGGAGCGCCGGTAGGCTCGGTCCTGCTCGGATCGAAGGAAAAAATCAAAGAAGCCAGGCGTGTAAGAAAGGCACTAGGAGGAGCAATGAGGCAATCCGGGTATTTGGCGGCTGCCTGCATTTATGCTCTGGATCACCATGTAACCAGGCTGAAACAAGATCATCAATTTGCGCGATCCATTGGTGAAATGTTGCAGAAACTTTCCTTTATAAAAGAGGTAACGCCTGTCGACACAAACATTGTTATCGCACGTTTGGATGACGCACTTTCTGAAAGTTGGTTTCTGGAAGAGTTGAAAAAAAGAGAAATCCTGGCGGTCCCATTCGGAAAAAACCTGGTTCGTTTTGTAACTCATCTGGATTTCACTGAATCTCACCTCGATGACTTTTCGAAAACAGTAACTGAGATCAAGGCCTAGGTTCAGCGCTTTTTTTTGTCACAAGCCAAACACCCCAAAAAACGAATACGGCAGCTAGAAGATGCTTGAGTAGAAATACTTCTTCGAAAAATAAGATTGCTGTTAATGTTGCAAAAATTGGTTGTAAATAAATAAAGGCACCTACCACTGAAGAATCAACTTTGACCAAGGTCCAGACATTGAGGAAATATACAATCACTGTAACACCTATAATTGCATAAAATGTCCCATACCAAATTTTTGAAGGAAGTTGATTAAACTGGACAACGATGGCTTCATGAATTCCTACAGGGATCACTATGACTATTGCAATGGTGAAAATCCATGTCACCACTGTCATCGGTTTATACTTTTTCATCAATGGCTTTACAATGACGAGGTAGCATGCATAGCTTGTCCCATTGATGAATACTAAAATATCTCCTCTCCAATCCCCGGATGATTTGAGTGAATTGGGTTGATAAATGATCAAGAGTGCACCAATCAAGCCAATGGCAATCCCAAGAATTTTTCGCCTGGTGATTTTTTCACCAGTCAGAATGGCTGCCCAAATCAGAACTAATACGGGAGTTAAGGTCATGATAATGGATCCATTTACAGCCGAAGTGTAACTGATACCCTTGTAGAAGAGGAGCTGGTTGATTGCAATTCCTGTTGCCGCACAAAGCACAAGCCTCCATCCATCATTTTTCCAATCAATTTTTTCGCGAACAAAAAAGTAGAACATCCAAAAAATCCCTGATGCAATTGTTACTCTGAAAACAATAAATCCAAAAGCACCGACATATTCAGGAATGATCACCTTGAGTACGCTGTAGTTGATGCCATACAACAAGCTCACAAGTGTTAGCGCTCCATATGTTTTAAAAGCGGACCAATTCACGGCGGCAAATGTAGATGGAGGTTGCGACTTGGTTTGATTATTTTAGAAAATAAAAGTGATGAAAAGATACTTAGGAATCCTGGTCGTCATTTTAATGAGTTCGTGCTCAACGGATAGAAAACTGGCAAAGGAAAATGCCGAACTGTTGCAATTGACAAAAGAACTTACACTTGTGGCTGAAGCTGAGAAAGCCAAAGCAGAAGAAGCAGCCAATATCGCATTGATGGCCCAGGAAGAAGCTCAAAGACAAGCTAGATTGGCTAAAGATGCTGCTGATCAGGCGAGGAAAGCTCAAGAGGTTGCAGAGATGAATGCAGCTGAAGCTCACCGGCAAGTCGATTTAAGATTTAAGGAAGTAGAAGAACTAAAGAAAAGACTGGAGAACTGCAAATAGCGTCTGATCAAAATGGCTAACCGTTTGGATTAAAAATCTTCATCCATTATCTATGGAATTCGACTGTCGATTTGGCTAGCTTCGGCGCATGAAATTGAGCACGGCAACATTATTCGTGATCCCGGCACTTATTTGGGGTTCTACTTTTTTTGTTATCAAGTTTCAACTGGGAGTTGTTGATCCGACGTGGTCTGTTAGTTATCGTTTCATTTTAGCTGGAATTATTTTACTGCTCTATTCAAGAGTTAAAAAACTGAACCTCCAATTTTCCAGGGCAGAACACTTCCGGATCCTGCTTCAGGGCATTCTTCTTTTTGGGTTCAATTATTGGTTTGTTTATATGGCTGAACAGGAGCTTGTCAGTGCATTGGTTGCGATAACATTTTCCAGTATCATTTTCCTGAATATTCTATTTGGAAAAATCTTTCTGAAAAAAGTAGCTGAGAAAAAAGTGTATTTGGGTGCAATCATGGGGACCGCGGGAACATTTCTATTGTTTTACCAGGAACTAACCGGGATTGCTTTGAAAGATCTTCCAGTTTTTCATCTGGTTGTCTGCTTTTCCTCCGTAGTAATTGCTTCTCTCGGAAATATAACGTCTGCTCACAACCAGGAAACAAAACTTCCGGTAATCCAAACAAATGCTTTTGGTATGCTGTACGGAGGTTTGGTCATCGGCCTTATCGCGTTATTTACCGGTGTAGATGTTTCATTCGATCCCGGGTTTTCGTACATGTCCTCACTTTTCTATCTGGCAATCTTTGGTTCAATCATAGCGTTTGGCTCGTACCTCACGTTGATAGGAAATATTGGCGCAGATAAGGCTGGTTACGTTTTAATCGTAATCCCTGTGATAGCAGTAGCATTGTCTGTAATCTTTGAAGGATATCAATTAGGATGGCAGGTCCTAGTTGGCATGTTCCTGATTCTTGGTGGCAATGTAATTGTACTTGCTAAAAGGAAGTACTGAATAAATTCTTGTCCAATATCCGAGATATTTGACGTCTATAATTATCACCCCGATTATCGGAGTTAAATTTATTTTATGTTTCAAGATGTATCACCACTTGCTGAAAGAATGCGACCCTCAAAGCTGTCGGACCTTGTAGGCCAGG
>JANQEC010000310.1 GCA_028278585.1 Cyclobacteriaceae bacterium
ACAAGCATTATGAAAAGATATCATCGGCAGTTAAACCAGGGAAGAAAGGAGGTGGCATCAATTATGAATGCCGATAATCGTGTCTTTCTTCCGGGATACGGGAAGTTGGGATTCATGCTTCAGTTAAAATCCCTCATAGATCCGAGCTATTTCAGAGTTGAGGAACAGTTAAATCGTGGAATGGCGATGAGGTTTGCTAAAAAGCTCATAAAAGAAACTCCGAATCGATCAATTAATAAGGGATCGGAATTGGCTTTCTACAATGCTGTTGATAATATTTTCAACTATCGGGAAGGTGAAATTGAAACAAGGCACGATCATTCATTTTCCTATCGTCATCGAAATAGAAACTTGTATCCTTATCATGATTGCACTGCCCAGGAACGTTCGGGGCTGATCAATATGCTCTTTCATGAAACTGTAAGGCCGGATGGCGAAAGAAAAATTCAGGCGAATCCTCATTTCTTCACTGATTGGAACCTTGCACTCTTTCAAATGACCAATAGTGATTTACTGGAAATTGATGATCGTAAGCGACTGATCAAATATTTGCGCAGGAATGTACCTATTGCGTATTTTCCAGGAGAGTACATCCAACAAGAATTGGAGAATTTTGTACTTCAGCCAATTCGTTCACGATTAGGTCTTCCACTTACAGACGAGCTGACGAAAGATGACCTGATCAAAATGGGTGATCAGATAGAACCAGTATATATTTTCTGCCAGGAGAAAAGACTCGGACGATGGTACACGTACAACGATCTGTCCAGATACTTGAGGAATGATGCAGAGAAAGAGCTGAGGATCCTGTACAAATCAGGACTCCTTCGATTGATCAAAACAAAACAATGGACGGTGGGTATTCATTTTGCTCAATTGGGGACAAAGGCACTGGCCTGTCTCAATGACATTAGGGATAGACAAGGTTTTCTTATTACGTACGGAGATAACCCAGCAATGATGACTGATATTGTTGATATTGATCGGTTTCATATTGGAAAGGCGGACAAGGAGATGGTCGCACATATTTTAGGAATTTCCAAGAACAGTGGTTTCATCCAGTTTGTACCGGCCGGGGTTCGTACGACATTGGCATATCCAACTCCGATCCAGACAGCCAAGGATTTCCATGAATTATTGAAAAGTACACTGTATAGAAAAGTTAAAAAATCTATTGGGGAAAGAAAGATTTTGGAAGCTTTTAAAAAAGATGCTGAGCAAAACGGCTCTCCTGCTAAAAAAGTGCTTGAAGGACTTGTCTCAAAATCGAAAAAGGACAAAGATGAATTGGTTACGTATTCCTATGTAAGTGGCGTTTACAAGGATGGATTGCCATGGTCTGGAGTACTCACCAGGGCCAGGACGGGCCAGGCAAATCTTGGTTGGAAATTTGGTGTTCGAGCAACGAATGGCGCTCCGAAAAAGGTAACTGATTTCATTAGAGAATTTGAATCAGAGAAAAAAAGAGGAAAACCTCAAATAGCCTGGAATGGAGGATACATTTTAAATGCAGAGCTGGTTGGTAAACTCGGGATCCCGGAATCCTATATTGGATCTCCTTTAGGATTGATTATGTCTTCAGAGACATTGCATTCTATTCCGTTATTTAATAAGCCAGCGTTGCTGATTCAATCCAACGGTCAACTGGCAATTTCAAGAGTGAACTCATCCAAAGGTCTCACTATTTCGTCTGGTTCAGCCAGGATCAATTTTACATCCGATGGATATAATCCGGAAAGAGAACTTTCAATTCCGACTTATTACGACCTTTTATATGATGGAGATCACATCAATGAAAAAGATAAGTACATCGTCAGACTTGCAGGAAACCGCATAAAAGAAGTTATTCCACCGGGCCACGATAAGTTAGAAATAATCCCCGTAGGACTTACGCTGGCAATACCGAAAGATGAGTACCCAAACAGCTGGAAAGAGGGCATGAGCTTAAAACTGGATCTCTCTGATTTTCCTGATATGGTAGCAGCCATTGAAGCAGGCCCAATGCTCATAGGAAATGGGAAAGTATGTATTGATATGGAAAAAGAGGGCTGGAAGAGGGCTCATTCAATCAATACACAGGCAGCCCGAATAGATTATACAGACATGAGAGGGCCAAAGATTGCTGTTGGATTGAGTAGTTCAGGAGATTTGTATGTATTGACCATCAACGGCCGGATTCGTGAGTCGGTTGGAGCCACCCATCAGGATATGGCGGAGATATTATTAAAAAAAGGTATTGTAAGTGCCATGGGGTTCGATCCCGGAGGTAGCAGCACACTTGTAGTTGGAAATCAGGTGCTCAATATTTCTCCATACAATCCTGATTTTGAGCAAGATGTTTATTCACTACAACCTGTTCCAAGAGGGGTTTCAAATGTGGTGATTGGCTGGACAGAATGAAACCAAGATAATACTATGTTATGAGCTACTACATCAATCTAAAAGACATCAGCATTGACAAATACAAAGAAGTTTTGAAATCCGCTATTTTAATTCCAAGCTGGAAGATCCTGAGGGAAAATATTGAGCAAAATCTGAATCAGATAAAAAAGCAGAACATTCAAAACGTGGATGAGTTGAAAGTAGCACTAAAGGACAAAGGCAGAGTTGAAGAACTTTCAAAGAAAACCAGTCTTTCCAATGACTACCTAAATGTCCTCAGAAGAGTGGTAAACGGGTACCATCCAAAACCAAACAGAATAAAAGATTTCCCCAATGTACCAAATAAGGTGGCAGAGAAACTACAGAAACTTGGCTTGACCAACACTTTGAAATTATATGATCACATCCTGACACCACCAAAAAGGGCTAAGCTTTCACTCGAAGCTGGGATTGCTGAGGTTGAAATCTTAAAACTTGCAAGACTGACGGATCTGTCAAGGATCAGATGGGTGAATCACACATTTGCATACGTGTTGTTAGAAGCAGGCTATGATACTGCAGAGAAAGTAGCAAAAGCGGATTACCAGGAGATGTATGAGACCATAAAGAAACTCAACGAGGAGCGAGGACTTTACAAAGCGAATATTGGTGCAAACGACATGAAAATGTGCATTGAGGCTGCCAGGGGCTTAGACCTTGATGTGAACTACTGACTTAAGAAGAGATGAAAGCCAGGCATTTACCTGGCGTTCATTTTAAAAATTCTTAACTAGCACCGGCACTCCATTTCCTGCTGTAAAAGGATACTTCTCAAAAAGCTTTGCAATTGCTTTGTTGATCCGCTCTTCTGCATTTTTTCTAAACTTGTCCGGGTTTCCGATAGCTACTCCGTGCCAGACAAGTCGCTTTGTCTTAGTATCTACCAAATCAACAACCAATGTTCCCTCTTTGTAATCTCGCACTCGGACGGAGCTATAACCCCATCCCGGACCCCAGTAGTTATAGTACCCCCAGTGTCCGTAGTACCAATATGACATTCGGTAAGGAAAATAGGGGCCGTCATAAGTAGTAACTTCCTCGGTCCACCGCTCGACCTTCACATAGATGTTGACTACCAGGTCTGCATTGCTTGCTAACTCATAGCCCCTTGCTTCTAATTCTCGTGTAATTGCGGCTCGCACCCGCTGACCATTGAGGTCATTGATTACCGGATCTTCAGGAAGATTTTGGCTGGGAGGAGCTAATTCAAATGTTTTGTATTGATTGAATTCCGCTTTGTTATCGTAATCGGAAAGTACCTTAACTGAACTGCAGGCACCAACTGTTAGTGCCAGAATTCCTATAATTATATTTTTCATCTCATTCCCTTTTAATTTTCACTACTATTGAGCGATGTAACCACCATCAATTACCAACTCTTCTCCTGTCATGAACTTGGATTCATCTGAAGCCAGGTATAGAATTCCGTACGCGATATCATCCGGTTCTCCCATGTGGCCGATAGGGTGTAATGCGTCTACTGCTTTTTTCCCTTCTTCAAGATCACCTCCCTGACCTTTCAAAAAATCCTCCACCATTGGTGTCCAGATATATCCCGGGTGCACTGAATTGACTCTGATTTGTTCAGAAGCGTATATCATGGCATCTGTCTTAGATATTTCCCTGACTGCTCCCTTTGAAGCATGATAAGGCGGAACATCGGGAGCACCTACGATCCCATAAATGGACGAAAGGTTAATGATGCTGGAAGGCCCGCTTTTTCTCATGTATGGAATTATATGTTTTGTGCAGAAGAAGACGCCCTTCACATTTACCGCCATCACCTTGTCCCATTCTTCTTCCGAGATTTGATCGGTGGGCGCATTTGCTCCTGCAATTCCAGCATTATTCACGAGAACATTGAGTCTGCCATATTTCTCATACACTTGCTTCATTACAGTGCTCACCTCTTGTTCATTTGTTACATCCAGATGCCAATAGGAAGCATTTCCTCCTTCTTCTGAAATCTGATCAACTACCTGTTTACCTTCTTCATCCAGCACATCGGTTACAGCAATAGCAGCCCCTTCTCTTGCCATAAGTATTGCAGTGGCTTTGCCAATTCCAAGAGCGGCACCAGTGACTACTGCTACCTTATTTTCTAATCGTTTCATTTTTCTTTCATTTAGTCCTCTGACTTAATATCTGGTTGAATGAAAAAAAATGAAATGATCCTGATCAGCAGAAATGTTGATCCTGATTAACATACTTAATGGATAAAGAAGTATTTACAGATCTACGGCCTCCGGATGAAACTATTTTATTATCTCGTTGCATTTTTCTTCTGAATCCCAACAGGTGGAAGAGTTCAATAACATACCATCGGGCAATCTTTCGATTCACCACAATTGTATGATCGAGCTCCTCGTATCTGCCTACATCCGGGAGGATTTGGATAGATAATATATGAGGGTTTAAGGAACGAAATTCCTTGCTGCTACGATTGCTAATTTTTCAGGATCGTTGACATGAATCTTACCTGCATCAATCTTGATTAATTTTTCGTCTTTAAAGTCCGAGAGGATTCTTATGACTGTTTCCGTCGCAGTACCAACGATGTTCGCAAAATCTTCTCTGGAAATACTCAGCAATGACTGATCTCCCAGGTCTCCATACTTTTCGTAAATGTTTAGCAGCGCCCTTGCAGTTCTTTGTCTTACCGTGCTGTAGGCAAGGTCTAATAATTGTTGTTCCTTTTTCGCTACTTTATGAGATAAGATTTCAATAAATTTTTTAGATACGTCCCGATCAGCATGAATGAGGGTAATGAATTCATCTTTTGGAATAAGGACAAGTTCTGTTTCCTCCAAAGTAGAGGCGGTTTCACCATATTCACCTTCAAATAAGGATTCATAACCAAAGAAATCGCCTTCTACATAAATCCCGGTAATCAGTTCCTTTCCTTCCTCATTGGTTTTATAGGTTTTCACTTTACCTCGTTTGATATAAATGAGAGAAAGGGGTGTATCACCTTCCAGGAAAACATCTTTTTTCTTCTTGTAGGTTCGAATTTTTCGTTCTTTTTTAAGCTCTTCTAAGGTATAGGTGGATTTTGCATCATGGATCAATGTATCCAGACCTTCAAGGTTTTGTGCATAATCCTGCCTGGCAATTTCAGCTTTATCGAGTCGGGTTTCTACAGCGTCCAACAATTCATTATCATCAAATGGTTTTGTCAGGTAATCATCTGCTCCCATATTCATTCCTTTTCTGATATCGGATTTGTCTGTTTTTGCTGTCATGAATATGAATGGAATATTTCTGGTATTTTCCTTTTTCGATAAAATGTGGAGCACACCGTATCCATCAAGTTCCGGCATCATAATATCGCATATGATCAGGTCAGGGAGTTCCGTTATTGCCACCTTCACACCCTCTTTTCCATTCCTGGTTGTCAAAACATGAAAACCTGCGAGCTCAAGTATCTCAGCCGTATTTTCCCTTACTTCCTTATTATCCTCGATAATTAATATCTTCTTCATTTTGTCAATCAGCCGCTGGGCCGATTCCTTGGTGAGGTTACAATGGTATTGACAAAAGGTCCTTTTAATAATGACAATGGTCAAACCGAAAGCTATAATGTGTCAGGTTGAAAAAAGAGTTTTTTTATGACATGCATCTCTATCAACGGTGATCAAAATCATTGATGATCATGAATCAATGAGACTGATTAGCATGGAAATCAAAACGTTGTTCAAAACACCAAATCCAATGAAAACGAGAAAGGCAAACCTTAGTAAAGCGATCATTATAATTTTAGTTCTACTTCAAGGCTGTACTATGGTAACCGTAACAGTAAGCGACCAACGCAACAGTGATCCACAAAGTGTAGAATTAGATAAAGATGTTAAAATCACTACCTGGGGTGCAATCAAAGTGAACAAATCACATTTTTTTCCGTCGAGCTTCCAAATTAAGTCGGCTGATAAAGTTATCTATATTGATCCGGTTGAAACTACAGGGGGAGATAAAGCAGATTACATTTTCATTACACACGCTCACCCAGATCACTTGTCCTTAAAGACAATAGAACAAATCGTAAAGCCGGAAACAGTTTTCATTTGTCCTCAAAGTGTTTTCAAAAAGCTTTCAGGGAAAAATTATGAAATAGTGAAAATCAAACCTGGAGAAGTTGTCGAGTTGGATAAGGTAAGGTGTGAAGCTATATCTGAGTATAATACCAGGAATGTCTTTTTATGGATAAAGGCTCACCCAAGGTCTAAGCAACATACGGGATTCATATTAACATTTAATAATAACATGCGAATTTATCATGCAGGAGATACTGATTATATACCTGAAATGAAAAGTATTAAAAACATTAATGTGGCAATGGTTCCAATCGGGGGAGATAATCTCACCATGAATGCTGAGGAAGCAGCGAATTTAATTAATGAAATAGGTCCTGACATTGCTATTCCCATGCATTATGAGCTTATGGACAGTAATCGGTTAAAAGACTTCAAAAGTATGGTGGATAAGAATATTGAGGTAAAAGTGTTGGAGTGATCAACAATTAGTTATCTGTTTCTCTTTTTTGAAAGGTCACTTTCAATGGAGCGTGACCTAATTTTTTAGCTGACTGATAGTAGCTACTATTAAATATGACAGAATTGAGGCTAGATTTGGTATGAAAAGAATTTGATATACCTGGGGTTTGGAAGATTTAGTACGAATAAAGTTTGATTTTTGGTCATCTCTTTTGGCTTTTGGAGTATTTCAGGGCCTTCTGTTGCTATTGATTCCTTCTGAGTTACAGAAAAAATTCTTCTATCAATTTTCTAGTAGAGCTTCTTTTTATACTCATTCTCAACCTGTTTAACTACCTCCTCATAAGAACGAACCTATTCCTTGAGGTTCCGCATTTAACTCATTTGTTCACTCCCCTTATGTACCTGATAGGCCCTATATATTATTGGTACATAAAATCTGTCATAGTTCCCGGGTACCAGGTTACGCCCCGGAGTTATCTATTGCACTCGATTCCTTTTTTATTAGCAATCCTATTCCTAAATAGACATGCTAGATGCTGCCTAATATCTGTGCCATTCGAAGCTGCATGTTGATGCTTTTTTTATGTGAAACGATATCTGACTCAAGCTTTCCACCAAGAATATCTGTGTTTGTCATGGCTATTTGAAATTCGAATCCATTCCCTTTTCTATTGTCATCAAAAGAGTCTTTAACTTTTTCGCCTTTGTAAAGTTTGCAGTCCCTGGCACGCCAGAAATCGTGAATATCAATATATCCATCCTCACCAATGAGGTAGAGGTGGTTATCTAATTTGCATCTGAATGCACAATGTAATGTGGCTGTTGTTTCACCATAATCAATATGTGAAAGGATATCATCATCGACACCACTGGCAGCTCGATGTCCAATAGAATTAATTTTGACAGGTTCTTTATCAATAAAAAGCTCAGCCATCGCCACATTGTAGACCCCCATGTCTAACAGTGATCCGCCAGCAAGATTAGGATTGTAGTATCTACTATTTTCATCAAATGGCACAAGATAACCAAAACTTGACCTCAAATGGAGAAGTTTTCCAATTCGACCTTCATTGACCCATGATACAGCCTTTTGGATCGCTGGCAAAAAATAGGTCCACATACCTTCCAAAAGATATATTCTTTCAGACTTCGCAATTTCAACAAGTCTTTTGGATGAATCAGGTTTTTCGGTCAGCGGTTTTTCACAGAGAACGGCTTTTCCACATTCTAAAGCTCTTTTGCTCTGCTCGAAATGAAAATTGTGAGGAGTTGCGATGTAGATGGCATCAATTGAGGGGTCGTTATAAAGCTTTTCATAGTCATCATAGTAAGTAGGAATTTGATATTGCATTGCAAAGGCCTGAGCCCTATCTGGAGAGCGAGATGCTACGGCTTGAACAACCCCGTTTCCCACGTGCCTGAAGTCTTGCACAAATTCGTGTGCGATGATCCCAGGACCCAGGATACCCCATTTAACTTTATCTGCCATTGTTTTTACTTTGAAAACTACATAACCACTTTGTAAGCAGAAAAGAGGATGATCTCATGACGTATAATTGAAATTAATGTGAAGTAAGATTGCAGTAGAATCAAGATAAATCATGAGATGCTGGTCGATTTATTTTGTAAAGTGACCAATGATTAAGCAGATGGATTATAAAACGCTTGCCGATCGATTTTGGGTAAATGGATTTCTTCATATACCAAATTTCTTTTCAAAGGACCTAATGACTAAACTTAACCGAATTTGCCTGGAACAATTTGGGATGGATCCGGATTGGGAGCACACGAACGAGTTCATTGAAAAATCTAATTGTGAAATTGTTCCATGGTTTCCAATCCGTGAGGGCGTCCGGGAGTTTCTCGATGTAGATCAAGACTCCAGATTTAGTCAGCTGACGCAAGAAATACTAGGAGAGGGGTGGCAGAATCTTTATTGCATGTCTATGTTTTCTAAAAAAGGAACTAATGGACAGGCTTGGCATCAGGACAGCCCCCCGGATGACGCCAAAAAGTTCAACTTGAACAGGCTTGTTTACACACATAGTATCACAGAGGAGATAGGAGGTCAGGTTGTAGCTGTACCAGGATCTCATAAAACCGGACTCATTACCAAAGGCGATCCGGATGAGAATTTTGATAATCAGGTAATCTTAACTCCAAAACAAGGAGACTTGGTGTTACTTCATGGACACTGTTGGCATCGGGTACTACCGGTTACTGGTGCTTATCGTGTTTCGACAAACTTTAGAGCTATCCCCTCTGGAACACCCGAAGAGATCACTGATACTGCCATTTACCGAAATATGAAATATTACTTCCCGACAAATGAGGTGATTGAAGAACGATAAACCTTTGTTCTATACATTTCCTGTAGGTTAATTAAATATATTGACGTATCATTGACGTAATTTATCTATTGGCCTAAATGTATCTAATTGGGTATGATATTGGAAGCTCTTCCATTAAAGCCGCGTTGTTTGATGCGACAAGCAACGAAACGGTAGCCATTGTCCAATATCCTGATTCTGAGATGGATATGATCTCCCGTCAAAGTGGGTGGGCCGAACAACAGCCGGAAGTTTGGTGGCAGGATTTTATGCTAGCTACACGAAAGTTGTTTGCAGAGGCCAATGTAAAGTCAGAGGATGTTAAGGGCATTGGTATTTCCTATCAAATGCACGGATTAGTCATCATTGACAAGGATCACCACGTTTTGAGGCCGTCAATAATATGGTGCGATAGTCGAGGAGTTGAGATAGGTAAAAAGGCGTTTGAAGAATTGGGTCAGGCAAGCTGTTTTGAAAGACTTCTAAATTCTCCGGGAAATTTCACAGCTTCAAAACTGAAATGGGTGAAAGATAACGAACCAGAGATCTATCACAAGATCCATAAGTTCATGTTGCCTGGAGATTTTATTGCGCTCCGATTGACGGACACTCTTTCTACTACTATTCCTGGATTATCAGAAGGGATTTTCTGGGATTTCAAAGAGAAAAAAGTTTCTGAGCACCTGTTGAATTATTATGGATTTGAAAAAGATGCGCTCCCGGAGATCACCCCAACCTTGGGTATACAAGGAGAGGTTTCGCGACAAGCCGCAGAAATGACGGGGCTGAAAACCGGAACTCCGGTTGCATTTCGAGCTGGAGATCAGCCGTCCAACGCCATGGCGCTCAATGTGATGAAGCCAAATGAAATTGCCGCTACCAGCGGAACATCGGGTGTAGTTTATGGTATTGTGGATAAGCCGATCTACGATGACCGATCGCGCGTCAATTCCTTTGCTCACGTTAATTATGAAGATAGCTTTGATCGTATAGGCATTTTATTGTGTTTGAACGGCGCTGGCATTCAATACAGCTGGATGAAGCATCAAATAGCTCGATCTGATAGGAGCTACACAGATATGGAGCGAATGGTTAGCACGGTGCCTGTAGGTAGTGACGGTCTATGCATTTTGCCTTTTGGCAATGGGTCAGAAAGGATGCTCGAAAACAGGAACGTTAACTCACATATCTTCAATATTCAATTTAATCGACATAATAGAGGCCATTTGTATCGGGCAGCTTTAGAGGGTGTCGCATTTTCTTTTGTTAGAGGAATCAATGTGTTAAAGGAAATGGGATTGGATGTTGGTGTCTTGAGAGTAGGTAATGACAATATGTTCCAGTCAGAAGTGTTTTCCACGACCATTGCTACCATGCTGGACTGTCACATTGAAGTGGTTGACACCACGGGCGCCATAGGTGCTGCTCGAGCGGCAGGAGTAGCTACAGGGGTCTATTCCTCGCTGGAGGAGGCATTGCAGGGAATACGTACAAGCATGATTTATGAGCCGAAATTCAATAAGACCTTGTGCCGGCAGGCTTACAACTACTGGGATTCTTGCCTTGAAAGTGCACTGAGACCTCATGAGGATACGGCTGGTCCAAGTAGTTCACTTCAAAAGCAAATTGAGGCTCATGAAACTACAATTTCAATAAAAGAAAAAGAACTGACAACCACCAACCTTCAACTGCAATCCAAAAACGATTTTTTGAATGATGTAAAAAAGGAATTGAAGGAACTGGTGAAAAATCCTCAGATATCTAACAAAACGAGGTTTGAAAAGCTCATCAAGAAAATTGATAATAACCTTTCATCAGATTCTTCCTGGAAAGCCTTCGAAAAGCATTTTGAGATGATCCACAGTGATTTTTTTAAAACGTTAAAAGAAAAACACCCGGACTTGTCCACAGAGGAGATCAAACTTCTTTCTTTCTTAAAAATGCAAATCACAACCAAGGACATAGCACAGCAGCTTAATTTGTCCGTCAGAGGAGTGGAAACAAGGAGGTATCGCCTACGCAAAAAATTAAAACTTGACAAGAAAGAAGGTCTCGAGAATTTCCTCGAGACCATTTGATTATTCACCATAGAGGTAGTCAAATAATGTTGGCGACGCCTTTAAATACTTTGCCTTGCTGGTCTCTTCAACCCATTTTTTTGAAACATAAGGGCTAAGTTGAAGTCTTGCATCAATCCTTTTGAAGGTTGGGTTGTTGAGCCACATTGGATGCGAATCCCAGTGACAGTTGATGTAGCTAATTGCCTTTACAACATCTGGATTCTCCTCTATGGCTTTGAAGAAGGGTGAAAACCACTTTTCCCATGCCTCCTTTGCTTGTTCAGGATTGCCTAGCTGCGTTTCTTTTGTATTACCAGTAAACTTACTGTTGAAATCGGAGATAGTAGGGGAGGCTTCTGCAATGAAAACTGGCTTCCCTTTTTTTCTGGCAAATTCAAACATTTCAATTTCTTTCCAACGGTTAAAAAACGAGATTCCGCACCAATCCACATATTCATCTCCGGGATACCATGCTTCGAGTTGCTCTTGATTGGAAATGAACCCAGTGGATTGCCAGACATAGGCAGTATTAGTTACTCTCTTTTCTCTTAACCGGTCCACGATTCTCTTGTAGGCAGACACTGTGCTTTTCAAATCGTAGTGATTCCAAGGATCTCCATCAAATTCATAAGCAATACGAAGAAAAACTGGTCTTTTGCCCAAAGAGAGTAGAAAATCTCCTAAGCGATCAATGTATTCGTCATGGGTGCCATCAGCAATTTTTTCTTCGTGATTAACAAACTGAAGGCCAATGGCCAGCACCATGTTTTTGTAGTCATTATCTTCAATCTGCATCATAGCATTGTAGTCATTGTCCCCCCAATCATGTGTTTCCCAGAGTCCATCCAACCCTTCCTGGATCCTACCAAATGACTCTTCACCGGGATTAATGTTGCTGTATGTTGTCCATCCTGCCGGAGTTTCAAAATGATCCAGGTACCCATCATTGTATTTCTCCAGCCCTCCAACAGCCTCTAATTCCTGGCCGGCAAACAAAATGACTTCTCCATCTGCAGGCTCGAATTTGGCTCGATTTCGATTCGATGGATCTTCCACCTGCTCAGGCAGTTTGATCTGACAGGAAATTGCGACCAGACATAATATTGTGAGATAGGCAAATATTGGTTTCATGGTTCTTAAGTTTTCTTGTTTTGCAAGACAATTTATTAGAATTAAACAGTTAGTTACAATCTTCATTCTCTAATTCTTTGTATTCAAAAAAATGAAAGTTTGCTGACCGGCTGTTTCCCAGAAGGTCTTGACAGCACAAGCCGACGAAGGCCCCGGTAAATGCCGGCAAATAACTATTTCCACCTTCTCGTATATAGTCATCGGATAAAATGCTTCCATCTAATTCAGAACCTGCCTTTGTCCAATTTTCCCCATCAAACGAGTAGAAGAATTGTATGATATCTTCGAAAAAAATCCCTCTCAGAAATACTTCTGTACCAGATCCTATGTTGATTTCTTCCCCGAGTGGTTCAGAGAATAGATCGTTATCACAACTTGCAATTCTTAGTACATTGTTTGAACCTCCTGATGACCGAGACATATATATATAGTGGAAATGCTTTGTATTGTAGTAAAACACCATGCCAGCCATTTGCTGAAAGGAAGTAGGGGAAAATTCCAATTTTGTTGTGGCTTCAATTTTGAAGCTCTGAACTCGCCTTGCAATAAGACTTTGGGAATGAGTTGAACTTAGTGATTCTCGTCCCTTTAATACCAGAACATTTCTGTTGGAATCAATAGAAATCCAGCTTGGATCGACAGGTACTCTCAGCGATTGCCAATTTATATCAAGTTCTTCACTATCGAAGTTGTCCCTCAAAATGTTTTGAGCAGTACTTTGTGGATTATCACTGATAGGAATGTTAAGCCTTGGTTTTTTATTTCCGGAGCATAATGAAGGCCACTCACCATCTTTCCAATTTAACTGCTCAACGACAGTTTCTCTTCCCAATGTGCACCGTCCTAATTTAGTAAGTGGTCGACCAGCCAGAAAAGTAATCATCCACTCGCCTTCATGGGTCTGAACAATGTCCGCGTGCCCAGTCTTTTGCAACGGCCAATCAGGATCATCCCTACATGTAACCAGGGGATTATCCGGATGCACCTCATATGGACCTTCAATATTTTTGGAACGCGCCATCGTGACTGCATGTCCATATTCAGTACCACCTTCGGCAGTAATTAAGTAGTAATATCCGTCTTTCTTATACAAATGAGGACCCTCGGTCTTTCCAAGTGACGTACCTTCAAAAATCAGCTTTGGGCTTCCGATGAGTTTCTGACTGCGTGGATCAAACTCCTGGAGAACGATCCCGCCAAAGAATTTGATATTCCGATGGTCTAGTTGAATGCTCGTATACCATTTTCTGCCATCTTCATCATGAAACAAGGATCCATCAAAACCTGTAGCACTAATGAATGTAGGCTCCGACCACTCACCCCTAATGTCATTGGTAGTGACCAGGTAATTGGGTGTATCCTTCCAGACTCCCTGAAAGGACTTAACATTGGAATAGACCAGATAAAAGATTCCATCGTGATGTGAAAGACATGGTGCCCATACCCCGCAAGAATCAGGAACACCTTTCATATCCAGCTGAGTGGATCGAGTTAAGGCTCGTCCAATCAAAGACCAATTTACCAGATCCTTGGAATGATGGATTTGAACTCCTGGAAACCATTCGAAGGTTGAGGTCGCTATATAATAATCTTCTCCTGTCCGAATGATGGACGGGTCTGGGTTAAAGCCTTTTAATATTGGATTGATGATCCTAGCCATTATTTTACTAATTCCATTTCCAGCTCTTCTAATGATTTCCCTTTCGTCTCAGGTAAAAGTTTGGCAAGGAGCACGAACCCAATAGCCGCGAAGACTATGTAGATAAGAAATGTTGTTACATTTCCTAAATTTTCTAATTCCCACGGGAAAACAAGGGTAACAATTGTACTGGTGCTTGAGTTAACAAAGCCAATTACCGAAATAGCCATTCCTCTGATCTTAGTTGGAAAGATCTCGGATAGGAGAACCCACATAACAGGACCTAGCGACAATGCAAAAGAGGCAATAAATCCAAGAATACCCACCAACACCATAACCGATTCGATGTTAATTGCTGCCTCTATGATTTTATTTTGATGCAAGCCAAAGGTTTCTCTTCCGATTTGTTCGATCACTGCTTTTTTGTAGCTCAAGTCGGAATTAAAAACCTGATCTGACAAAGCGGATAGTGGAGAAGCATCGAAATCTTCGTTAAGTGCAGTTATACTTCCTTTTGTGAGCTTAAATGTTGCCTGCTGAAAGCCGTATGTGGTTATGCCCAAGCTTAATATCACGCCAATAAGACCAATGAGTAACAATGGTTTTCTGCCAAACCGGTCGATGATCATCATAGAAATTACCGTGAAAACAATGAAGGTAATCCCTACGAGCACTGCCTGGGCAAAGGCAGCATTGGTTCCAACTCCTGATTGTTCAAAGATGGAGTTGGCATAGAAGAAAATTGCATTGATGCCCGTTATCATTTGGACAATACCTATGATCAAACCAATTAAAAGAACTAAACGCATGTTCTTTTTA
Source organism: Cyclobacteriaceae bacterium (assembly GCA_028278585.1). Classification (GTDB taxonomy): domain Bacteria; phylum Bacteroidota; class Bacteroidia; order Cytophagales; family Cyclobacteriaceae; genus Ekhidna. The sequence goes on from JANQEC010000310.1 coordinate 14,894, forward strand.
AAGAGACCAGGGAGTCCGGCGTTAGGTTGTCGGTCTTGTTCTTTTATGCTTTCAACTATGCTTACTTTTTCTGAGAGCGCTTTTTCTGGCTCAAGTATTTTAGAAAGTACAGTCTCTGCTTCTTCACTTTTTCCTTTTAGCAATAGCCATCGGGGGCTTCTGGGAACAAAGAAGAGAAATATGAAATACAGTATGGCCGGGATTGCTTCCACTCCCAGCATCCAGCGCCAGATGTTGGTCTCATTCAATAACGAGGAGCCTTCCATTCCAATTTGGAGGAAATAATTGGAGAAGTAAGCAGCTGATAACCCTATGACTAGATTCAACTGTTGAATTGAAACCAACCGGCCTCTCTTTTCTGCCGGTGAAATTTCTGCTATATAAAGTGGAGCGAGTATAAGTGCTGCTCCAAAAGCAAGTCCACCGATCATTCTCGAGATAACCAGGGTTTCATACGTAGGAGCTATTGCTGAACCAATGGCAGAAATGGCGTACAGTATTGCCACAAATAATAAAACCTTTCTTCTCCCGAACTTTGTGCTGATGGTCCCCGCCGTTAACATCGAGAACATAGCAGCAAATGTTGGTGAACTCACGACCCAACCCTGCTGAATGGCTGTCAGATTGTATTGGGTACCCACATACCCGATCACGCCCGAAATGACCGATGCATCAAAACCATACAGGAAACCGCCCAGCGATACAATGAGTGCGATTCGAAGTGTGTATGAAGTGTTCATTCTATACGGTTTGGAAAGTTGATAAACCAACCTCCAAAACAAATGATTTTAGGACTTTGCATCATTCAAACACGTACTGCACGTCTACTGCACATTCAGATTTTATATACGTCACTTCTACGTCAGATCATGGTTCCGTTCAACAGAAATGAAGGATAGTATGACGTACTAATGAATTTTTTATGACGAAACCTTGCAGTATTTGAAGCCTCAGAAATCATCAGAATTCAAATTTTATTTGTAATGAGATCATTAAGGCAATGAATTAAATGTTACGATTCATTGCTGTTCAATAAGTAAAAATCAGCGACTCAATAATTAAAAATCGGAATGAGTTCATACTTGTTAGGATTCGATGTGGGTAGCAGTTCTGTCAAGGCTGCGTTAGTGGATGCTTCAACGAAGGAGATCCTTCGAACCACTTTTTACCCGAGAACGGAAATGGACGTTATTTCAAGACAAACAGGATGGGCTGAGCAGCAACCCGAAGTATGGTGGGAAAATTTATGTTTTGCCTCTCAGCGACTCTTCTCCAAGCTTGAAATTGACCCTAAAGACATCATTTCGATAGGGATATCCTATCAAATGCATGGATTGGTACTCGTGGATAAGGATAACCATGTTGTCAGACCCGCAATAATATGGAGCGACAGCCGAGGGGTGGAAATTGGAAATAAAGCTTTTAACGATATCGGTAAAAAGAAATGTTTGGAACATCTGCTGAATTCGCCTGGAAACTTCACCATTTCAAAACTTAAATGGGTGTTCGATAATGAGCCTGAGTTATTCGCCAGGGTTAAGAAATTTATGCTACCCGGCGATTACATAAACATGAGGATGACAGGCAACATCAATACTACTGTATCCGGTTTATCAGAAGCCATTCTCTGGGATTTCAAGACGAACGATGTAGCGGATTTTGTTCTTGAGTATTTCGGTTTCGATAAATCGTTGGTGCCCGACATTGTTGCAACTTTCTCTGAGCATGGAAAACTTACAAGAGAAGCTGCCGGAATGATGGGATTGATAGAAGGAATTCCAGTTACGTACCGGGCGGGAGATCAGCCAAATAATGCCATGTCACTGAACGCAACAAAACCTGGAGAAATAGCAGCCACTGGTGGGACTTCTGGTGTAGTATATGCTGTCGTTAATGAGCCTATTCATGACGAACTTTCCAGAGTCAATGGATTTGCTCATGTGAATCATACATGTGATGCCCCCCGAATTGGTATTCTACTTTGTATCAATGGTGCAGGAAGTCAATACTCATGGATGAAGAACCAGATAGCCAGGGATGGTACTTCCTATGAAGATATGGAACGCATGATTTCGGCGGTTCCGGTAAACTCCGAAGGCTTAAGAATTCTACCATTTGGAAATGGGGCTGAGCGTGTTCTTCAAAATAAGGAGCTCGGATCACATGTGATCAATTTACAATTTAATCGACATAAAAGAGCTCACTTTTACAGAGCTGCTCTTGAGGGTATAGCTTTCTCTTTCGTCTATGGAATAGAGATCTTGAAAGAAATGAACATTCCTATTAGTGTGATTCGAGTAGGAGACGACAACCTATTCAGGTCTGCTGTTTTTGCTTCTACAGTGGCAGCACTTACTGACTGTAAAATCGAGGTAATAGAAACCTCAGGGGCAGTAGGTGCTGCGCGTGCATCCGGATACGGTGTTCAGTACTACGAATCACTTGAGTGTTCCTTGTCAACCGAAGAAATAAAAAAATCCTATCAAGCGAACAATTTGAATGGGGAGTATAAGCGAGCATACGAGCTCTGGAAATCTGATTTAAAAAAATTAATTGCTGAAGATAACGCCTAACTTAATAGAAAAATGATCGAAGAATTTACAATGACACGACCTAAAGAAAACAATGTAACGATAGGGAATAAGGCGTTTTTCCCTGAAATCAGCAAAATTCAATTTGAAGGAAAGGATTCTGATAACCCGCTGGCTTTCAAATACTATGATGAGGACAAAGTAATTGCTGGAAAGACTTTGAAAGAGCATTTCCGATTTGCAGTTGCGTACTGGCATACCCTCTGTGGAACAGGTGCAGACCCCTTTGGGGCACCAACAAAAAACTTCCCATGGTTGAAATCAAAGGATTCAGTTCAGAATGCAATGGATAAAATGGATGCAGCATTCGAGTTTATTTCAAAAATTGGTGCTCCATACTATTGCTTTCATGATTTCGATTTGATTGATGAAGGAGCTACTCTTTCTGAAAGTCAACAACGACTGGAACAAATCACGGACTATGCGAAGGAGAAGCAAGTGGCTTCCGGAATCAAGCTGCTGTGGGGCACCTCAAATCTCTTTTCCAACCCACGATACATGAATGGAGCCATGACCAACCCAGACTTTGATGTCGTGGCTTACGCCGGAGCTCAAGTCAAGAATGCATTGGATGCAACCATCAAACTTGGTGGAGAAAACTATGTTTTTTGGGGAGGAAGGGAAGGCTACATGAGCTTGTTGAACACGAACATGAAAAAGGAACTGGAGCATATGGCGACCTTCCTTCACATGGCTAAAGATTATGCAAGAAAGAATGGGTTTAAAGGAACTTTTTTTATTGAACCCAAGCCTATGGAGCCAAGCAAGCATCAATATGATTTTGATGCGGCTACAGTGCTCGGGTTCCTTCGTGAATACGGTTTGACGGATGATTTCAAGTTGAATCTTGAAGTAAATCATGCCACTCTAGCCCAACACACATTCCAACATGAGTTGCAAGTTGCGGCAGATGCGAACGCACTTGGAAGTATGGATGCTAACAGGGGAGACTATCAAAACGGTTGGGATACAGATCAATTTCCCAACAATGTTTATGAGTTAACAGAAGTGATGTTGGTGTTCCTGGAAGCAGGCGGACTACAAGGAGGTGGTATCAACTTCGATGCAAAAACGAGGAGAAACTCAACGGACTTGGAAGACATTTTTTATGCACATATCGGAGGAATGGATGCTTTTGCCAGAGCCTTGGAAGTGGCGGATAAGATCTTATCATCTTCAGAGTATCCTAATCTTAGAAAAGCTCGATATAGCTCTTTCAACACCAATGTCAGTTTCTGCTGCTCAAAAGCCTCACCGTCCATGGTGTTGAAAGAGCT
>JANQEC010000320.1 GCA_028278585.1 Cyclobacteriaceae bacterium
TCTGGACCTACTGGAGCGATGTGCCTGCACACGAAGGTCCAACACATCATATGACAACCGAGCTTTGGACGTACCAAATGCCATTAAGTATTGCAGAAAGAACCAGGTTACTTAATGATCTTAGAGTCATCCGTCCATTAAATGAACAAGCCAAGAAAAATCTAACAGGCAATGCCAAAGATTTGTGGGTAACCGGAATACGTACCATTCGCAACCAGGGCGAGACACTCAAACAACTCCTGGAAGAGCCTACGTTTCAAAATGACCAGGAGCTTATTTCTACAATTCAATCAGCCATAACATCGACGGAAGATCTCACCAACTGGCTGGAAGACCAGGCTAAAACCAAAACGGGACCTTCAGGAATAGGAAAAGAAAACTATACGTGGTACCTGCAAAATGTTCATTTAGTACCCCTCTCATGGGAGGATGAGGTTATGCTACTTAAGCGAGAACTTGCTCGTGCATGGTCCGCCCTGAAGTTAGAGGAGCACAGAAACAGAAAGTTACCTCCCATCACCCCTGTTGAATCTCCTGAAGCTTATGATGCACTCGCAGATCAGTCCGCTAAGAGCCTTATAGCTTTCCTGGATCAACAAGAGATAGTCACGGTAGAAGCGTATTTTGAACCTGCGTTGCGGGCTCATCTTGGGCAGTTCGTTCCGAAAGAAACTCGCAATTTTTTCTGGATTACAGCACACCATGATCCCAGACCACTTTATTCTCATTTTTATCACTGGTTTGAACTTGCGAAGATGGATCTGGAACCTCATTCAAGCGAAATTCGGCGTGGACCTTTGCTCTACAACATTTTCGACTCCCGAAACGAAGGAACGGCAACAGCTGTAGAAGAAATGTTCATGGATGCCGGACTATATGATGATAACCCGAGAGTACGAGAGATCGTCTACATCATGATCGCTCAACGTGCGGCCAGAGGTCTTGGGTCACTCTACGCACATGCGAATGAAATGACGATGGAAGAAGCAGGAGGCGTTCATTCCGAATACACCCCCAGAGGCTGGATGAAAACAGAAAAAGACCTGCTGATCTTTGAGCAGCATTTGTATTTGCGCCAGCCCGGATACGGAACAAGCTACATAACCGGAAAATATTTACTTGAAAACACCATGGCCGAGTTTGCTAAGGTTAAGGAGCAGAGAAACGAGCCATTTTTTATGAGAGATTTCTTTGACGAGTTAAATGCTATTGGGAGTATTCCAATTATACTTGGGCGATGGGAAATGACAGGAAATGAAACTCCAGTCAGAAGAATTATTGATAAATGAATTAAAACACGAATAATCCAGCTATGAACAAAATCACTCACCTACTTCTGTTGTTCATTTCCGCAACATCCGGTTTCGGACAAGACAATAGCGTCAAATACATTCTCAATCACACATTAGATTCAGATAAGATTGAAATCATTATTGAGTTCGATGGCATGAGCTCCAACACTGCATCATTGGTGATTCCCCGAAGTGGTCCCGGAACTTATGACCTGACCAACTATTTAGCTTTTGTCAGTGATGTGAAAGGCTTTACTGAATCCAACAAAATTCTCGATGGACAGACCTCAATGGGTTCGTATTTCCTTTTTAATGAAAAGGACGAAGTTCTAACCCGGGTAAGTTACCAGGTTGATGTAAAAAAGATGGAAACAGATTTACTCGGTGGGTTTGCAAGCTCAAAACTTCGTGAAAATTACCTGGGTATACTTGGGTATTCTGTTTTTGGTTTTATGGCTGATCAGCAGGAAAAGCCGATTGTTTTGGAAATAAACACAGCAGATGACTGGCCAATCTTTAGCACGCTAAGACCTGCTCTCGAAAGAAAAACGGGAAGTGATTCATATCGCCTGGACAACTTTTCACTTCTTGCGGATGCCCAATTTTTACTGGGAAGTAATGTACAGATCTCAAGAGTAGAAGGAGTTAAAATCCCCCTTTTTGTAGCTGCCTATGCTGAAACATCAATCGACCTGGAAGAGATTGGAAGAAGAGGTCAAATTTCACTTACAGGACTCGCTGATTTTTTCGGCTATGTCCCAATGCCACATTACACCATGTGTTACGAGTTTCTTGAACCTCTTTCCGATCAACACTTTTACGGTTTTTCCATGGAACACTTAAACAGCATGACAGCTAGCCTGAATGTTTCCCAGGCGATTGCCGGGTATGATCCTAAGGCACGAATCGGAGGAATTGTGCACCACATGGGACACTCCTGGGTACCCCTCAGATCTTATGGTGTAGGTTATCGTCCTTTTGAATGGCAGACAGCTCCTCTTATTGAAACCATCTGGTTAAATGAGGGCTTCACATGGTACATTTCATATTATTATGTACTTGACAATAAAGATATTATCAGTTTCTTCCAGCGTACAATCGATAATGCTCCCGAATACATAAAAAGGAAATCATTGAAAGAACTATCGCTTTTGGGCTCTACCCAATATTCCCTGGATTTCAATATTGGGAGAAACTTATTTTCAAGGGGTGCCCTTTTAGCTCACGATCTGGATAAGCAAATCCTTGAAAAAACCGATGGAAAGAAATCTTTCAAAGACGTAATGCTGGGTTTACTAAAATGGACCGAAAAAAACCAGCGTGCCTTTGAATATGATGAAATAGCATCCATCATATCTGATGCAGTAGGCGTGGATATCTCGGATACCTGGTCACAATGGCAAAAACCGATGAGGTAAACGCTGTCAAGAAATCCCTAACCTTTTCACCACCCGCTTGCTTCCAGCATTTTGTGGAAGATCTCGGTGTTTTCATAGATGCCGCTGAATTTATCTGCACCAGGTCCGTAAGCAAAAACCGGGATCAACGTGGTCGTATGGCCCCCTGTAGAAAATGTTCCGGTCACTTTATTGTAATCGCTCCATTCTCCATCGTCCATTGGAGTAGATGAAAGTGCATAACCGCCAGTCTCATGATCTGCTGTTACAACCACAAGTGTGTTGCCATCTCTTTCAGCAAAGTCTAGTGCCAAACCTATCACCTTGTCAAAATCCAGGAGCTCAGTAGTAAGGTATTCTTCGTTATTCGCGTGACCACCCCAATCGATTTGAGAGCCTTCGACCATAAGGAAAAAACCGTCCTCGTCTCTCGACAAATGATCAATCCCCAACCGGGTAGCATCCGACAAGAAATCCCCTCTCCCATCAATCATCCGTGGCATGGCTCTGCCGGTATCGAGGTACATATACTTGCACTCCGCGCAGATATCTTCAATGGCAGCCAGGCTGGTTGTGTCAAGAATGACATCTTTTGCACTAAGGCTATCATAATAATTGGCACCATCATCCCTACTTGTAAAGTGTCGTAGCCCAGCCCCTGCTGCAAAGTCTACATCGGAGATGGTCAGTTGCCTGGCGATCTCTTCATACATACCCCTGGATCGTGCATGCGCATAAAAACAAGCAGGAGTCGCATGGGTGATCGTTGAAGTAGCAACCACTCCTGTGGATAGATTTATTTTTTCAGCTATTTCCAAAATTGTAGGTATAGACACAGTATCACTGTTCACACCAATTGCCCCGTTATAGCTCTTTTTCCCGCTGGCAAATGCCGTTGCTCCAGCAGCAGAATCCGTGATCTTGTGGCTGGAGGCTGAGGTATTAATCAGTCCGATGTGTTTGAAGCGACTGAAGTTAGGGGTTGCATCGCTATAATAATAGCTTGATGAAATTTGTGTTAGCCCCATACCGTCACCAATCAGCAAGATGATATTTTTAGGTTGTGACGATTCCGGGCCAGTACAGGAAATGGACATGAAAAAAAGAGCACATGTAAACATGCACACTTTGAAATACTTAGTCATAATTGTTGTTTTAACTGGGTTGTATGGTTAAGAAATGCGCTTAATTGAGTTTGTATGGTTCTAAACAAACTTAATCAAATGCCATCAAATACCGGTAACATGGCATGTTAGGAAAAAAGTAACATTTCGTCTTTTTGCTTCCGATCAGACCTAATCACTTTTCTAAAGAGTAAGAATAATCGTTTTATTGTCTTATTATGAAGTATGTCCAGCTGGTATTGCTGTTAAGCTTATCATTTTTATCATTTGCACAACCACAATGGTTGAACTCATATCAAATCAGTTTTACAAGAGAAGGAGACATCTACATGGTCAACCTCGATGGATCTGATCTAACAAATATTACCAAATCACCCGCTACGGAAATTCATAAATCTTTCTCCCCAGATGGAACCAAAATTGTTTTCGACAGTGATCGAACCGGAGCAATGGAAATTTATACAATGGATCTGGACGGGACAGACCTCAAGCAACTCACGAATGATGGAAGTCGAAACCTGGTTCCAGTATGGTCAAAAGAAGGTCATAAAATTATATTCAATTCGACCAGGGATGGAAATTGGGAAATTTATATAATGAACATCGATGGCAGCAATCAAGTAAACATCAGTAATAATCCTGCTGCGGACCTGGTGCGATCCTGGTCATGGGATGGCCAAAAGGTCTTATTTGATTCTGATCGCTCTGGCTCTCGTGACATTTATAGTATGAATGGCGATGGAACAATAGTCAAAAAGTTAATCGATTGGCCCTCAAGCGAGCGGATCGCTATGGGTGTCCCCGGAAATCGAATTGCCTTTTCCTCTAAAAAAAACGAGAACGAAGATATCTTCATAATGGACGAGGATGGGAAAAATGTGAAGGCACTTATCCAAACAGCGGGCAACGAATTTTACCCAATCTTCTCCCCTTCAAACCCCAATCTTTTGACTTTCATAAGTGATCTGTCAGGCGAACGGGAGGTTTACCTAATGGATCTTAAATTGTCACAAATCACCATTCTCATTCAGTAGAAACATCTAAACTTCTACTGTAGTTTTAATTACAGGAAGCGTTACAATAGCTGTTGTCCCCACACCTTCTTCAGATTCGTACCTGATCTTACCCAGGTGATCTTTGATGATGTTGTAGGCAATCGACATACCAAGTCCTGTTCCCTTGCCCGGATCTCTAGTCGTAAAAAAAGGATTAGTCACCCTATTGAGATTTTGCCTGCTTATACCACAACCTGTGTCTGAAATTTTCACCTCAAGATTCTCACCCACAACTTCAGTAGAAATTGAAACAGTTCCTCCTTTTTCGATGGACTGAATGGCATTTGCAAGAACATTAATGAAGACTTGATGAAGGTCTCCCTCTTGTCCAAAAAGTCTGAATGCTTCTTCTGTATAACTCTTTTTGATTTTAACCCTGGATTTAAATTGATTTTGAAGCATCAAAAGGCAATTCTCGAGAATTAGATGGATGTCACAATTCTCGTTTTTACCACCTCCTTCCCGACTAAACCTGTTTATACTCAGGACAATTCCTGTTACTCGTTTTATTCCCACATCGATGGTATCAAGCAAAGGCTTCAACTTTTCCTGGTGTTCTTTTAGGTTTTTCTTCACATATCTATCCAAAGCAGATTTCCCCCCATGGATGAAATTTAGCGGATTGTTTATTTCATGAGCAATCCCAGCAGTGAGCACTCCAACAGATGCCATTTTTTCAGATTGAACAAGCTGAGATTGTGCTTTTTGAAGATCGCCAAGAGCATTTTCAAGTTTGGAACTTTGATTTTTTAACTCTTTATTCTTAAGGCTTATTTCTTCATTTTTCTGTGTTAATCTCCGACTAGTCTTTTCAATTTCATCATTTTGAAGTGAGAGTGTTTCATTGGCCTTCTTGCGTTGAATGGAAATTCTAACAACAACTAAAACTAAAATGAAGGTCACGATAAAGGCTATAATGAAAAAATTACGTACCATCCTTTGCCACTTGGCTTCAGCTTGTAACACAGCATCTTTTTGCTGTTGTTCAAATGCAGCCTTTTGTTTTTCCTTCTCGTAATGGAATGAATTTTTTAAGTTAGCTACTGTTCTAATACTTTCTTCATTGAAAACACTGTCGTTCAATTCCTTGAAAGCCTGATGGCTTTGATACGCTTTTTTATAATCGCCGGTGGCCTCATATATTCTTGAGAGTTGTTCATAAATATCACTTTGCTCAGGAAGAATATTCAACTCTTTAGCAATCAATAGGCTGGAAAGTGCATAATTCAGTGCCTTTGAATATTCTCGCCTTCCAATATAGATATCGCTAAGACAGGTGTATGAATCACATAAATTATGTTTGAATCCACTCTTTTTACTTATTGCAGCTGCTTCTGTGAAGTATTTAAAAGCCTCGTCTAGTCTGCCTTGCTTTTCATTGAGAATTCCCAGTGTGATCATGGTAAATGAAATACCCTTTTGATCATTTTCCTCCTCCATAATTCTCATGGAGCTTTCGAAACATTCACGGGCTTCATCGTACTTGTTGAGCATAGTATAAGCCTGCCCCATGTCCCGAAGAGTAACTGAGATAAAATCCTTTTTTTTCAGTTCTCTACTCATTTCAAGTGAACGTTGATAGTAATCAAGTGCCATGGAATATTCTCCAAGAAGAGAGTAGCAATTTCCAATGTTATAGGTAGAAAAAGATATGCGCGTTTTGTCACCAGCTTTTTCGCCTATAGACAATGCTCGTTGAATGTAGTCCAATGCCGCTGGGTAATTACCTTGCCGTAGGTGAGCCATTCCAGTCCCATTTAAGCTGAATGACAAGCCAGCTTGGTCTCCAGTTTCTAAATGAAGTTTTTCAGATTTTTCAAAGAAGTTAAATGCCTCTTTATAGTCTGATCTTAGGTAAAAGCAATTGGCTAAGGCATTAAAGCTTGTTGCAATCCCTTTTTTATAGCTCAGTTCTTCTGCTAATGCGTTTGCTTCAGCAGCGCATTCACAACTCCTGTCCAGGTCAATTCTTCTCAGGTTGTATGCAACTTCGCTCAATAGCTTAACTCGTGTACTATCTTTTGTTTGATGGGTCTCTAGCACATTTTCAAGGCTATCCAGAGTGGGATTCTGAGCAACCAGCGACACTGAGTTTACCAGCATAGCAGTCAAAAAAAGTAGTCGATGTATGGCTTTATATAGGGTGCTCAAAATGTTAGATGTGGGACAAATTTTTTATCTCATCAAATTTTTCAATGACAATCAGCCTAACTCAAGAAGCGCCTCCTGAATCGCTTCTTCAATCTTTTCCATATCAAAAGGTTTACTAAACCATTGATGAATGACCCGTTGTTCCAGGGCCTCATCAATTTCGTCATTGTTCGAGTAACCTGTTAAAATGAAATAAACAATGTTATCATGTATTTCTCTTGCTTTTCGAATGAATTCAACACCATTCATTCCAGGCATTCGCATATCACTAATAACGACAATGATCTTATCACTGTGTTTTTCCAACTCCTTCAACCCTTCTTCCCCTGAAGTAGCGGTAAAAACCGGGTAGTTAGCTTCAAAATTTGTTCTGAATAAAAAGAGATTTACTTCTTCGTCATCTACATAGAGTATGGCAATTTCTTTGGTGTCCATCATGGTCGGCTAATTAGGTGTTCCGC
>JANQEC010000330.1 GCA_028278585.1 Cyclobacteriaceae bacterium
AGGTCCAAACCCATGCCGATCACGGTGCTCATCCTTCATTTGACATATCGAAAAGTGATTTTAACTCGGTAGCATCATTCGGGTTCATTCGTTTGGCAAGTACAAGGCGAAGTTGTCTTCTTCTCAAAGCTCCATCGTAAAGTTCTTTTTGGCCATCGGTTTCAGGTATCAGCTCAGGCACATCTATCGGAGAGCCCGATTGATCAACCGCTACAAAGGTGAAAAAGGCACGATTTGTATGCAATTTTTTATCCGCCGGAATGTCTTCTGCTGTCACCTCAATGTATACCTCCATTGATGAATTAAACGCTCTCGTCACAAAAGCAGTCAGTGTAACAGTATTCCCTTTTCTTATTGGTTCGGAAAACGAGATGTTGTCAACGGAGGCTGTCACAACGATTCGGTTCGAATGCTTCTGAGCAGCGATTGCAGCTGCAATGTCCATCCAGTGCATCAACCGACCCCCCATAAGATTATCCAAACCATTGGTATCGTTGGGTAAAACCAATTCGGTCATCGTGACGAAAGAATCACTGCATTTTTTTGATTTTCTCATACTTGTTTTTATGACTTGAAATGAGGAATCGAAAGTCCCGAACCAAAGTTCAGGATGACTTACGAAGACCATCCCTGTTCGCCCCGCAAAGGTACAAAGCTGAAATGGTTAAAAGATTTTTTTTCAACCTCATGATCAGATATTTTTTTGATTAAAAGCATCGATTGCTTTTTGTCATCTCCAACCGGGATTACCAGTCGACCTCCAGGCTTTAATTGCTCGATCAATGCTTCTGGAACCGCAGGGGCACCAGCTGTGACTATGATCCCATCATAAGGAGCAAAACGAGCTAGTCCTTTAGATCCATCTCCATGATACATATGTGGTTGATATCCAAGCTTTGGCAGGAACCGAATTACTTTTTGATAGAGCAATTTCTGATATTCAATGGTGTAGACATCTGCTCCTAACTCAACCAATACAGCAGCCTGATATCCCGAACCTGTTCCTATTTCCAGAATTTTGTCACCAGGTTTTATATTGAGCAGTTCTGTTTGAAAAGCTACAGTGTAAGGTTGCGAAATGGTTTGACCAGCCTCAATTGGAAATGCCTTGTCATCATAGGCATGAATATCAAATATTTTTTCAAAAAAGAAGTGCCTGGGAATTTTACCTATCGCAGCAATCACCCTTTCATTTTTGATCCCCTTCCTTTTGATTTCTTCAACCAGTTTTTTCCGTAGCCCCTTATGTTTGTAGGTATCTTCCAATTGACTTAGATTCGGTTCCAAAATTAAGCAGGTGTTTACAGGAATTATTGAAACAGTTGGTAAAGTTGTAGAATTAAGAAGATCCGAATCAAACATTGATTTTTGTATCGAATCTCCAATTTCAAGAGAGCTTCAAGTTGATCAAAGTGTCTCACATAATGGAGTTTGCCTGACCGTAACCGAAGTTGGCGAAAATTATCATTGGGTTACGGCCATTGATGAAACCCTAAAGAGATCAAATTTGGGAGATTTGAAAGTGGATGAAAAAGTGAACCTTGAGAGGTGTATGAAAGCGGATGCCAGACTCGACGGTCACATTGTACAGGGACATGTGGATACAACCGCCAGAGTTGAAGAAATAAAGGAGCAAGATGGTAGTTGGTTGTTTCGCTTTAGGTCAGAAAAGGAGGGTCTGGTAGTAGAAAAGGGAAGTATTTGTTTAAATGGAGCAAGCCTTACCTGTTTCGATATAAATGAAAAATTATTTTCTGTAGCGATTATTCCTTATACATTTGAGCACACTAATTTCAATCAGCTAAGGCCGAATGATATTGTAAACATTGAATTCGATATTATTGGTAAGTATATTCACCAAATTCTAAATAAAAGAAAATGATCCTTAATTGCATGGTAGTTGATGATGATGAAATGTCTCGCCTCGTCATCAAACAGTTTATTGAAAAAACCGATTTCTTAACCCTTGCCCATGATATTGACAGTATGAAGGAAGCTTCAGATATTCTCCTCGGAGAAAGTGCTAATGAAGTTGATATTGTATTTCTAGATATTGAAATGCCTGAGATGTCAGGTATTGATTTGATCAAATCGTTGAATTACGCTTACAATGTTGTGGTTGTTTCTGCTAAAAAGGATTATGCAATTGAGGCGTTTGAAGGAGCTGTTGCTGATTACCTGGTCAAACCCGTTGAGTATGATCGATTCATTAAAGCCGTAAATAAGGTCAAGGAAAGTCTTGAAAAGGAAAAGCTCCTTGCCGAATCAGAGGATCACATTTATGTAAAGAGTGATGGTAGACTTTTTAGGTTAGGATATGAGAACATTCTGTTTGTTGAGGCTCTTGCCGATTATGTGATTTTTAATACACCAAACTCCAAGCATATCGTTCATCATACAATGAAGGGAATAGAGAAACGTCTTCCTGAAAGTATCTTCAGTCGTGTGCACAGAAGTTATATCATCAATAGAAATAAGATTCACAAAATTGAGGATCTGCAAGTACACATAGGAGAGAAGACTTTTGCAATCGGTGCCTCTTATCGTGATTCCCTGATGGAAAAGTTCAATCTTCTTTAGAAAAAATCAATAGTTGATCCAATCGATCCCTTTTTTAAGCAGTGATTGCGTTTTGTGGTGCGTTTGATTTTCTGGTCGGAAATCATAGTGCCATTGTGCGTGCGGAGGCATACTAACAAGTATTGATTCTGTTCTTCCGTCTGTATCCAACCCGAATTTTGTTCCTTTATCATGTACGAGATTGAATTCAACATAACGGCCTCTTCTTAACCCTTGCCATAATTTATCTTCTTCAGACCACTCCTTATCCCTAAGTTTTGCAACAGCATCGGTATAAATAGGAACAAAGGAAAGACCAACCTCTTTCACAAATTCCCATCTATCAAGTTTTGTTATTTGCTCTTTTTCAGTCAGCCTATCAAAGAAGATGCCTCCAACTCCTCGTGTTTCTTTCCTGTGTCCGAGGTAGAAATAGTCATCAGCCCATCGTTTGAAATCTTTATAATATGATTCATTGTGCTTATCACACACTTCTTTGAGAGACTTATGGAACATCCTTGCTCTTTCCGTCACCACAATGTGAGGTGTAAGATCAATTCCTCCCCCAAACCACCATGTGCCTGTGTCCATTTCAAAATACCGTACATTCATATGAATAATAGGTACCCAGGGGTTTTTAGGGTGAAGGACAATTGAAACCCCAGTGGCAAAGAAATCTGACTTTTCAAGTTTAAGTGCCTCTAGAATTTTGGACGGGGTAGGACCAAAGACAGCAGAAAAATTTACTCCACCTTTTTCGATAAGGTCTCCGTCCTTGATTGTTCGGGTCCTTCCTCCTCCGCCTTCCGATCGTTCCCATTGATCCTCAACAAAACCAGATTTTCCATCTAGTATTTCCAATCTTTCACATATTGAATCCTGAAGGCCTTTAAACCAGTCTGCAATATTTTCTTTAGTGGGGTTGCTCATTTAGAATGGATATCCGATACCAATATTGAGTTCTGAACTTGGCCCGAAATTACTGAAGATTCTATCACCCACGAACCTTTTTCCTTTCGGTTGTGCAGGATCGAATAGCTTAAGTCCTAAGTCCAATCGCATGATGAGGAAGGAGAGATCAAACCGGAAGCCCAGCCCCGTACCAACAGCCATTTCATTCATAAATTCACTGAATCTAAACACACCGTCATCTCCTTCCGGATCAAGGCCTGGATCAACAGATGAACCTTTAATAAGCCAAACATTCCCTGCATCAAGGAAAAAGGCACCCTCAAGAAATCCTACCAGCTTTTGTCTGACCTCGAAACTTGATTCTATAATCAGATCACCAGGCTGCTCACGCGAAAAGTCAACAATAATTCTGTCTGAGCTGCCAGTGCTCAAGGTATCAATACTGCCAAAGGCACCTGGTCCAAGTCGTCGGGGTCTCCATGCCCTGATACTGTTACTACCTCCAGCAAAGAAATACTTTTCATACGGTAAAGCGCTGTTGCTTCCAAATGCATTGGCAAGTCCAATGTTCAAGCGGTAGGCAAAATTGGTTCTCCTGGTAATCCTGTCAATTCTTCTGAGATCCAGATTAAGTTTCCAGAATTTAAAGACCTGGATATCATCTCCAACAGCATTCTCACCTAAAAAGCCGTTTAGGTTTCCTCCGGATTCTCCAAAGAGTCTCACAAAATTTCCTTCATTTCCTGAAGCATAGTCCCCCAGGTTAAGGTCTATCTGGAAAGAAGCACTACTGACGAATGCTGATCTAAATGCATTCGCATACGTATTTCCCTGGGCGTCTAGATCATCCAGGAATCGCTCAAAGGCCGGTTCATTATCTGAGCGGATCAAGCTTGCCTGGATGGGTGTAAGTGTGTACTTGATCTTGTCCCGTACCTGCCAGGCATAAGAAAAACTAGATTGAATGGTTCGACGAATATATTCATCAATCCTTTGTTCGTACGATAGACCTATTGAAAACCTGCTTTTGGCATTGTAACTCCCCAGCTGCTTTTTCAGTGAATTGCCCAATGGAAATAGAAACTGAGGGAAGCTAAATGAAAGCTGCCCTCCGTATTGACGACTGGAGTAACGTTCATCGGCCTCAGAAACCCCTTGAATTCCTTCTAGTTTTGCATTTGCATCAATACTTACGATTTCAAGCCCCCGGAATGTGTTTCTATTTTTTAAGCTTACCGTAAAAAATGGTCCGGGATTAGCTCCATGAGTTTGAGTAAATCCAAATTCATTTGATGTTTGATACTTGTCGAAGGGTGAGGTAAAAATATTGGCGACAAATCGGTTCCCTGTGGTGTCGTAGTTGATGTTAACAAACTTAAAGTTATCCAGGTAGGAGAGCTGCCGTTGTGTTTCAATCGTACGATCACGACTATATTTGTCCCCTTTTTCAATGGGTATCCTCCAGTGTAATATTTTCTTCGAATATTTGTTTTGACCAAAATTGAAGGTCACATTATCATGTTCTTCTATTGTTCTTTTAACGACCTGGGTAACACTCGCATCTGATGTAAAGATGATCGAATCGAGTGTGAAAATTTTATGAGAAATTTGATCGGAAGGATTACGAATGGTTTCCCTCACATACAATTTTTGATCTCCCAGCTTGGTAGAATCTATTTCAAAAAGCACGTGTTGTTTAGAAAATTCAAAATACCCATTATTGACGGCCAGGTTATAAATATGATCTCTTTCATCGCTTAGAATTTGCTGGTCGTAAAAATCCTTCTTTAATGGAGAATTCTTTGTGTTGTCTCTGATCAAGCTCATCAAGGCTGTATCTTCTACAATATATTCAATTGAATCTATGAAATAGTGGGACCCGGGTTCGATATTATATGCTACCTCAACTGTTTTCTCACTCTTATTCAACGGTGTTTTGATAGCTTCAATTTTTGAATTGAAAAAACCTTTTGAATTAAGATAGATCTTTATTTTTTCGACTGTTTCTTCGGTTTTTTCTTCATTGTAGACTGCAAGTTCTTCACCCCATCTCATTAACTGGTTTCCCTCTCTCAACTTTTTATCCTTCTTATCCAACTTTTTTACCATCCTGCGACGATACCTCTGCTGTTTTTCATCTGATTTGGCTCCTGCAATTTTTGATTCAAACTTGGATTGGATCTTATCCTTTTTCTTGATTGTTTTTTCAGGGCTGTAGCCAATGAAAAGGAAACCATTTTTGCCTAACTGGTAGGTATGTGCCAGGTGAGTGAATGGAAGGATGGTGATCCCCATTATGGAAACTTTGGAATTGGGTGTTTGCTCCATCAGTCCTTTAGTATCATCCTTTAATGAACCAGACAAACCGTTCACTTCATATTTTGCAAGTAATTGTTCGTTGTCCTTTAAGTATTTTGTTCCAAGGCAAGAAGAGAGGAAAATGCTTGCAAATATTGATATTTGACCTACGGTGAAAAGTCGTTTCAAGTCTATGATTTCAAAAAGCGAGTTAAAACTTATTAAATCTCTCAAAGTTAAGAAGTACAGGTTGCGTGAGAAACGCTTCATCGTCGAAGGTGCAAAAAATGTGCTAGAGTTGATCAAATCCAGCTATGAAGTAGAAACAATTCTTTGTACTCAAGATTTTTATCAAGCCAATCGAGGGCATCTGGGAAATTGTTACACAGAAATTGTGAGCGAAAAAATACTTAACGATGTAGGAACATTTAAGAGCAATGATGCCTGCATTGCTGTTGTTCATTCGAGGGAAGATTCACAGGAAGAACTAGATTTCAAGAAACAACTATTTGCGCTTGATGGTGTAAGCGATCCTGGGAATTTGGGAACCATCATAAGAACGCTGGACTGGTTTGGGTTCGATCAGTTGGTTTGCTCCCAGGATTCGGCTGAGTTAAACAATCCAAAGGTTATCAACAGTACGATGGGCTCATTTACCAGGCTTAAAATTTGTTATTTAGATCTGGAAAATTTTCTCGATCAATGTGATTTAGCAAAATATGGTGCAGAAATGAATGGTTCGAATTTGTACGAAACAGCTATTGATCAGCCATCGATAATTGTGATGGGAAGTGAATCTCATGGCATCTCGGATGCTGTAAAGTCTAAGCTTGATTGCTCGATCAATGTGCCAAGATATGGAACTGCTGAATCTCTCAATGTTGCTATAGCAACTGGCATAATTGCAAGCTATTTACGCATGTCTTGAGATTTTTTTATGAGTTCTGACGTTGAGGGATCATGCATACCTGTTTCCTTTTTTTGGATCTCAGAAAGTATTGGCCTAGCTAGTTGTTTTCCTAACTCTACCCCCCACTGGTCAAAACTGAAAATATTCCAGATGATGCCCTGAACAAAAATCTTATGCTCATAAAATGCGATCAGCATACCAAGATTGAAAGGAGTCAGATTGTTTATGAGAATGGATGTCGATGGACGATTTCCTTCAAATACCTTATATGGTATAACATCCTGATCAAGGCCATTTGATTCTTTTAGTTCTACCTGAACCTCCTCTTTTGATTTACCTTTTAATAATGCCTCCTGTTGAGCAAGAAAATTTGAAAACAACTTATCGTGATGATCTGTGAGCGAATGATCAGGATTTGCGATCATTAGAAAATCACAGGGTATGATTTTGGTTCCCTGATGAATTAACTGATAAAATGCATGCTGTCCATTCGTACCGGGTTCCCCCCAGATGATTGGTCCGGTTTGGTAGGAAATTTTTCTTCCAGACCGATCAATTGATTTACCATTGCTTTCCATATCTGCTTGCTGCAGGTAGGAGGGAAGAAACCTTAACCTGTGATCGTATGGTAGAACAGCCTGTGATTCGTATCTACAGAAGTTGTTGTGCCAAATGCCAATCAAAGCTGCTAGTACAGGTACATTTTTTTCGAATGCTGAATTCCTGAAATGGTTGTCCAGGTCCTCAGCTCCCAGTAAGAGTTGTTCAAAATTGGAGTAGCCAATTGTGCAGGCTATTACCAAACCTATGCTTGACCAAAGGGAATATCTTCCACCTACCCAATCCCAGAATTCAAACATGTTTTCAGCATTTATTCCAAAAGCTTCTACTGCACTTTTATTCGTACTAACCGCAACGAAGTGTTTGGAAATATCCGGTTCGGAACCGCCATTCTTGAGAAACCAGTTCTTGGCGCTTTCCGCGTTGGTCATGGTTTCCTGGGTGGTGAATGTTTTCGAGGCAATAATGAAGAGCGTTGTTTCAGCATCGAGTCCATCCAATTCTTCAATCAGTTGCTGGGCATCAACATTGGAGATAAAATGAGGTTTAATAGATTTCCAATAAGGACGAAGCGCGTGTGTAACCATTTTAGGCCCTAAATCGGAACCGCCAATTCCAATATTTACAATATCAGTTATTTTTTTATCGGAATATCCTTTCCATTCACCAGCATTCAATTGATCAGCAGCTTTTTTCACCTTCTCCAGCTCCTTGCTCACCTGTTCCGAATAAGGTGTTTTTTTTGAGAGCCTTCTTAGTTCTGTATGCAGTACGGCACGATTTTCTGTTTGGTTTATTTTCTGGCCAGAAAACAGCGCCTCGATGGCCTCTGTTAAGTCACACTCGTTTGCCAATTCCAACAGTGCTTTTAGAACCTCATCGCTTATACCATTCTTAGAAAAATCAAAATATGTCGATTTGAATTCAAATGAATACTTGTTGACCCTTTTAGGATCTTGGTTAAATAGATCTTGGATTGTGAAGTTTGATTCTTTAGCAAGAACATTCAATTCTGCCCAAGACTTTGTGGTCGTTGGGTTTATTGTAGGTAGCATGTTTCTGCTATTGGTTGATTAAAAGAATGAAGGAAAAATCCCTTCTCGAACAAACAAATAGTAGCTATATGCAAGGAATCCGATAAGATAAATTCCTCCTTCGGCTCTATCGAGCTTGTATTTAGCCAAGGTGAACATAAAGATAAATAGCATGAATGTCCCCAGCATTACAAGATATAGATCAATATTAAGTGCAGGAGTATAGGTCAAAGGTGAGTGTATGATGGATGTCACACCCAGTACAAGTAGCAAGTTGAAAATGTTTGAACCTACAATATTACCAACCGCTAAATCTGATTTTTTATGGAATGCAGCCACCGCTGATGTAGCAAGTTCTGGAAGTGATGTCCCTGCTGCTATAATGGTAAGTCCAATTAGTTTGTCGCTTACCTGGTAAAACTTGGCAATATCTGTAGCATTTTCAACAATCAGGTTTCCTCCGAAAACCAAACCAACGATCCCTAAGACAAGCATCACAGTTGTCTTAAGATTTCCATACATCTCAATGTCTTCATTCTCTGCTTCGGGATTCCTTCTTAGATTCATGAAGATGTAAATAAGGAAGAGTGAAAACATGATTAGTAGAATCGCACCGTCCTTTGCGTTCAAACCATTTGAGTCAGCGCCAAAGAACATGGCGTCATTCACCAGTATGAAAAAGATAAAAGTTGCTAAAAGAGAATAAGGCACTTCTTTCCAAAGCGCATTTCTTTCTACTGTTAGGGGGTATATTATGCTGGCAATTCCTAAAATGAGGAATGTATTGAATATGTTGGATCCAATGATATTTCCAAAAACAACTTCATTGGCGCCTGAATTTCCATCCTCTACACCTCCGGAAATAATATTCACAACCAACTCAGGAGCGGAGGTTCCCATGGCCACTACGGTTAAACCAATTGCTATATCTGAAACGTTGAATCGTTTGGCTAAAGATGAAGCACCGTTAACAAGGTAATCAGCCCCTTTTATCAGGAGAACAAATCCAACTATTACGAGTAAAAAATTAAGTGCTACGCTCAAAACTCTATTTGGTTTAGGTGACCAGCTCTTTTGAATAAATAATCAAAGCACAAACACATTCAAAAGTCCTGCAAATTAACACTTTTGCTTGGTTTAATGCAATAAATAAAATTTGCATCATAAAGCCAAGTCTACCAATAACTTATGCACTTTATTTTTGAGTTCATCCAATACTGAATCATAATCAGACCATTCGGTACCAGATTTTACTGAAAAGTAAAACTTTATCTTAGGCTCTGTCCCTGAGGGTCTTAAGCTCACTTTAGTTCCATCTTCTGTTAGGTACTGCAACACATTTGACTGAGGAATCGAAACTTCTTCTGATAATCCACTTTTGATGTCCTTTTTTAGACTTGATTGGTAGTCAATGATTGTGGAAACCTCTGATCCAGCTAATGATTGTGGAGGATTATCCCTAAACTTTCGCATCATTTCCTGTATCTCTTCAGCACCACTCATTCCTTTTTTTACTATCGATTTGAGTGCCTCATGATACAGACCATACTTCTTATAGATGTAAAGTAGGATCTCAAAAAGGGATTTGTTTTGATCACGAGCCCAGGCTGTCATTTCAGCTAGAATCACACAACTTGCTACTGCATCCTTGTCCCTTACATTGTCACCGATCATGTACCCGTAGCTTTCTTCACCACCTCCTATGAATGTTTCTCTTCCTTCGAGTTTTGCGATTAAAGCTGCTATATGTTTGAAACCTGTAAGCGTGTCATAGCAATTGACATTAAAATCATCTGCAATGTCTTTGATTAGTTCTGTTGTAACAATGGTCTTAACAATGAACTCATTACCCTTGAATCCTGATTCACTCCATTTGGTTAGCAAATAGTAGACAATCAAAACCCCGGTTTGATTCCCGTTTAATAGTTGAAACTTTCCCTGTGAATTTTTTACTGCTATGCCTACCCTGTCGGAATCTGGATCAGTAGCCATGACAAGATCGGCATCAATTTCACCTGCTTTTTTAAGGGCCATAGTCATTGCTTCTTCCTCTTCCGGGTTTGGATACACAACTGTTGGAAAGTCTCCATCCGGATTGCTTTGTTCTTCCACAACATGGACATTTTCAAACCCAAGCTCACTTAAAACTCTTGGGATCAAGGTGATGCCAGTTCCATGTATGGGCGAAAAGACAATTTTTAAATCCTTTTGACTTTTTATGGATTCATTAGAAAGTGTTAGCCCCTTGATCATTTCCAGGTATTCCTTATCTATGCTTTCTCCAATTGTTTCGATTAGACCAGGGTTTGGGGTAAAGTTCACATCATCAATGCTAGAGATTTGATTCACGTGATCGATGACGTTGGTATCATGCGGAGTGATCAATTGAGCTCCATCTGACCAATAGGCTTTGTATCCGTTATATTCTCTTGGGTTGTGAGAGGCTGTTAACACCACTCCACCGTTGCACTTTAAATGACGTATCGCAAAAGAAAGCTCAGGAGTAGGTCTGAGGTTTTCGAACAGGAAGACTTTTATTCCATTTGCAGAGAAAACATCTGCAGTGATTTTTGCAAATGTTTTGCTATTGTTCCTGCTGTCATGTGCTACTGCTACTGACACCTGACCAGGATTAGATTCTTTTAAGTAATTGGAAAAACCTTGAGTAGCCATTCCAATCGTATACTTGTTCACGCGGTTGGATCCAACACCCATTATTCCTCTTAAACCACCTGTTCCAAATTCCAGGTTTTTATAAAAGGCCTCTTCCAGATCATTACCTGACATGGATTGTATTTGTTGCCGGGAAGTGTCATCTAGACTCTCCGACATAAGCCATTCCTTTGCTTTTAGCTTTGCATCCATTTCCACAAAAATTAAGAGAAACCTAGCCGACTTTTTACTCTATTTAGCACATCTGAGGCAAAAACGTCTGCTTTTTCCTCACCTTCGTTTAGTTTCTTTTCCAACTCATCAAGGTTGTTCATGTAATGGTCATAGATCTCTCGCTCTTTTTCGAATTTTTCATTTAAGAGCTCAAACAAGGCCTGTTTTGCATGTCCGTAACCATAATTCCCACCTTCATAGTTGTTTCTCATATCCAGTGTTTGAGCCTCTGTTGCAAGCAACTGGTAAATTGCAAAGACATTACAAGTGTCCGGATTTTTCGGTTCTTCCATTGGGGTACTGTCAGTAACAATTTTCATCACATTTTTACGAAGCTGCTTTTCAGGTAAAAAGACGTCTATGATGTTCCCGTAGCTCTTGCTCATTTTTTGGCCATCGGTTCCAGGTATGGTCATCACCCGGTCATCGATCAAAGGTTCAGGAACTACAAACGTTTCTCCGAACTGATTATTGAATGATTTAGCGAGATCCCTGGTGATTTCCAGGTGCTGCTTCTGGTCTTTTCCAACTGGAACAAAATCCGCGTCATACAAGAGGATATCGGAGGCCATTAATACCGGATAATCAAACAATCCTGCATTCACATCGGATAGTTTATCAGCTTTGTCTTTGAATGAAGTTGAGTTGACCAACATCGGATAAGGCGTAAAACAGTTAAGGTACCAGGTTAATTCACAAACCTTAGGTACTCTTGATTGCCGATAGAATACATTTTTTGTTGTATCAAAACCGCAGGCAAGCCATGCAGCGGCAACTGCGTTGGTATTTTCGACTCTAAGTTTGGAGTCTTTTATGGTTGTAAGAGAATGAAGATCAGCAATAAAAAAGAAGGATTCATTGGCTTCATTTTTCGAGAGCTCAATTGCAGGCAAGATCGCGCCCATAAGATTTCCCAGGTGGGGTTTTCCCGAACTTTGTATGCCTGTGAGTATTCTAGCCATTTTTTAGAAAAAATTTGTGCAAACCTACGATTAAATTTGAACCTTTACGTTCTAAATAGTGAGCTATAAAATTGAATTTTGAAATGCGATACACATTACTTTCTTCACTGATCTTTTTTGTTCATTTCTCCTTTGGTCAGGGAAACTTGAAGTTTGAAAATGAAACCTATGATTTTGGTGAAATAAAAGAAGATGGAGGATATGCCGAAACCATTTTTAATTTTGTTAATGGTGGTGATCAACCAATCAAGATCACCGGTGTAAGAGCCTCCTGCGGTTGCACAACTCCCGGATGGACGAAAGAAGAGATAATGCCTGGGGATAGCGGGTTTGTTAAGGCCAGGTATAACCCCAGGAACAGACCTGGAAAATTCAGGAAGTCATTGCGGGTTAGTTCCAATGGTGGACAAAAAATGCTGTATATAACAGGTTTTGTGAAACCAAAGCCAAGAAATGTTCTTGAGGAATATTCAATCAGTTCTGGAAATTTAAGGTTAAAGCATCGTTCACTCAATTTTGGAAAAATCACTACAGAAAAAGTAGTGGAGAAGAGTTTTGATGTTTACAATTCCGGGGGCGATTCACTGCATTTGTATTCGGAATTGATGGAAGTTCCGGATCATTTGACCATTTCGCTAGAGCCTGAGAAGATTGCAGCAGGAGAAAAAGGAGTGTTGAAAATACAATTTGATCCAATAAAGAGAAACGACCTGGGATTTTTAAGTGATAACATAACCATTCAAACGGATACAATTGTTACCCAAAAGAACCAGTTTTATATCATCTCCACCATTGAGGAATTTTTTCCGGAAATGTCTGCTGAGGAATTAGACAAGGCAGCTAAACTTCAGATAGAAGAACGGGTTTTTGATTTTGGTAAGGTTGCTTCAGGAGAATTGGTTGAAGCTGAATTTAACTTAACAAATACAGGTAAAAAGAAACTGAACTTTAGGAAGATAAAGTCGAATTGTAGTTGTGTGACTTACGAGGTGAAGTCAAAGGATATTAAAAAGGGAAAATCCCAGCTTTTGAAGTTAAAATTTGATACAAGCGGGAGGAGGGGGAACCAATATAAAACGGTCACCATCTTCTCGAATGATCCGGTTTCTCCGACTCAGATGGTGACCATTAAAGGTACGATTCAAAAAAATGAAGACAGCAAGTGATTACTTATTCGTCCACTTGTTGTTCTGTCTGTTGATATCTGCCAGTAGTCCAGTATCGTCAATTTCGATGGATTGGATGTTATCCAGGTTTCCTTCTATCTGAAAATTATAGCTTGGATGGGTCCATTTCCAGTCGGGAAGTATCACTCTTTCTGCGTCAGTTTCATTGGGTTTTTCACCACGCATTATCGAAAGAGGAGCATAATAGATCTTCTTGGATCCATCTTTAAATGTAACAACAACATCCATTGGCATTGGCAGGGCACCTTCACGAACCAATTCAACTAAAACGTTTCCATCAAACTCTTCAACTTTCCCAACACCGTAATCAATTGTCTTAGTTGAGTTAACCCAATAATCATAATACCAATCTAATTCTAATCCTGAAGTTTTCTCAGCCACCCTTACAAAGTCATTTAAGTCTGGGTGTTTGAACTTCCACTCGTTGAAGTACCTGAGCAATGCTTTATTTCTAGCTTCTTCTCCAATGATATATCCGAGCTGAGCAATACTTACCGCCCCTTTTGAATAAGCAGCTCTTCCATAAGCAAAATTTGTTTCATATTGATCGGAATGTGTACTCATTGGTTCCTCTTTACCACTTTTTGCCAATGCGAAATATCCACCGTAACTCCCGTTATTGAACCAATCCACTTCACCATCAAAAACATGTGCCATCGTAAGGCTTGTAGCATAAGAAGTGTAGCCTTCGTCCATCCAGGCGAAATAACTCTCATTGGTAGCCAGAAGTCCCTGATACCAACTATGCAGTGCTTCATGAACTGTTACACCAACTAAACTTCTCAAACTTCTGTGGCCTGTGATTAATGTGGCCATAGGATACTCCATCCCTCCATCACCACCTTGAATAATAGAATAATGAGGGAATGGGTATTCGCCAAAATTCTTCTCGATGTATTGGAACGCTTTGATTGTCAATTCTGGTAATTTTTCCCATTCTTTTGTTTCGGGTGTTTCCTGATAAAAGAAATGAAGTACTGGTCCACCGGGAACATTGGCAATCACATGTTTATAATCCGGATCAGCTGCCCAAACAAAATCATGGACATTCTCAGCTTTGAACTTCCAGGTAAGTGTTTTCCCTTTTCTTTTCCCCTCGATTCCATTTTCCTGATATCCGTATCCGATTTCGTCTGCATTTTGGAGGACACCAGTGGCGGCTACAATATAATTTTTATCAATGGTAAGGTTCACTTCATAATCTCCCCATGGCGCATAAAACTCTCTTCCAATATATGGATGCGCATGCCATCCTCTCTCGTCGTATTCAGCTAACTTGGGAAACCATTGTGCCATTGAATAATCGATGCCTTCAGCGTTGTTTCGACCACTTCTTCGGATCTGAACTGGCACCTGGCTTTCAAATGTCATGTTTAGCGTAGTTTCTTCACCTGGAGGTATTGGTTTAGCTAATTCTACCTCAATGACCGTTCCTTCTATTATGAAATCAACGGCAGAACCGTCTTGCTCCAGCTTGCCTACCTTATGATATCCCACCTGTGAATTGTCCAATTTTTGGATTCTGTCCCGTACACGACCATCCGGATCCTCTATTGTCCGGCTTCTGACATCCATCATGCTTTCTGGTTGAAAAGCATTGAAATAAAGGTGATAGAATACGTTATAGAGGGTGTCAGGGCTGTTATTGGTGTATTTTATGGACTGAGTTCCTTGATATTGATGGTTTTGAACGTCAAAATCAATGTCCATTTTGTACTCAACTCGCTGTTGCCAATAGTCCTGAGCGAGAGAAAAGTGACCCGTAACAACAAATAATAGTGGGAAAAAGCCTTTCTTGATAAAATTATATTTCATAGTTGAAAAATTGTTAATAAATAGTGATACCTCTTACCGAAAATAAACGTATATTGTAACAACCTTAATCTAAGAGTGATGGAAAAGTTAGTTGATCTCATAATGCTGATTATTTTGGCATTTGGCTCTGCAATCCTATTTACGTTTGCCGTAATTTGGAAATTTTTGCAGGCAATGTATCAAATTATTTTGTCTAAAATTTAGACATCAACATTTGCATATTTTGCATTTTTCTCGATGAATTCTCTTCGAGGCGCAACTTCGTCTCCCATAAGCATTGAGAACAAGTGGTCTGCCTCTGCCGCAGATTCTATAGTAACTTGCTTCAAACTTCTGTGTTCCGGATCCATTGTAGTGGCCCAGAGTTGTTCCGGGTTCATTTCTCCCAGTCCTTTATAGCGCTGCAAATTCACAGATTCTTCCTTACCGTCTGCCATTTCCTTAACAACTCTTTCCCGATCTTCTTCTGACCATGCA
Organism: Cyclobacteriaceae bacterium; assembly: GCA_028278585.1. GTDB lineage: Bacteria > Bacteroidota > Bacteroidia > Cytophagales > Cyclobacteriaceae > Ekhidna. Next base: position 15,602 of record JANQEC010000330.1, read on the forward strand.
TACCTCTCTTGTTTCCCTTTTTTGATTAAATAAAGAGGAGGGAGGGCTATGTAGAGATAGCCATTCTCTATCAACTCGCGCATGTACCTAAAGAAGAATGTAAGAATAAGAGTTCGTATGTGGCTTCCATCAATATCCGCATCCGTCATAATGATGATCTTATGATACCTTAGCTTATCCATGTTGAGTGCCTTTTCGTCTTCTTCAGTGCCAAAGGAAACACCAAGTCCTGTGATCATATTCTTGATCTCTTCATTGTCATAGATCTTGTGCTCCTGAGCCTTCTCTACATTAAGTATTTTGCCTCTTAATGGTAGAATTGCCTGAAACTTACGATCTCGTCCTTGCTTGGCTGAACCGCCTGCAGAATCTCCCTCAACAAGATACAGTTCACAGACTGCAGGGTCTCTGTCCGAGCAATCCGCTAATTTTCCAGGAAGTCCGGTTCCGGAAAGTACATTCTTACGTTGGACCATCTCCCGGGCCTTTCTTGCCGCATGTCTCGCCTGTGCTGCTAAAATGACCTTGGAAACAATTTGTTTAGCCTCCTTGGGATGCTCTTCCAGGTATTCATTCAGAATTTCACTTACACAGGTATCGACAGCTCCCATTGCATCCGAATTACCAAGTTTGGTTTTGGTTTGTCCTTCGAATTGAGGCTCAGCTACCTTTATTGATATAACAGCTGTCAATCCTTCGCGAAAATCGTCCCCGCTAATTTCTACCTTGACTTTTTCCAACAAACCGGATTTGTCAGCATAATTCTTAAGTGTTCTTGTCAAAGCCCTTCTAAAACCAGAAACATGAGTACCGCCTTCATGTGTGTTGATGTTGTTAACGTATGAGATAACATTCTCAGTGAAGGAGGTGTTGTAGCTAAGTGCTACCTGGACCGGCATCTCGCCTTTTTCCCGACTGATAAAAATTGGATCTGGAATCAATGTTTCTCTTGTACTGTCCAGGTAAGTAACAAATTCAGATAGTCCACCTTCCGAATAGAATTCCTCAGTCATTGGATCACCAGACTCATCCAGATTTCTGTGATCAATCAATATTATTCGTATTCCCGAATTAAGAAATGCCAATTCTCTCAGTCTCGAAGCAACTGTTTCGGAATTGTACTTTGTTACGCTGAATATTCCATCATCCGGTTTGAACTTGATGATGGTTCCGCTGATATCTGTTTTTCCTGTTTCCTTTACCGGCTCTTTGGGGATCCCGAGGCTATATTCTTGTGTGAAAATTTTACCATTTCGATGAACAGTTGCTATCAATGAGGAAGAGAGTGCATTAACACATGATACACCTACACCGTGAAGTCCGCCGGATACTTTATACGTGTCTTTATCAAACTTTCCACCCGCATGTAGCACGGTCATAACAACTTCTAATGCACTTCTTTTTTCCTTTTCGTGCATGTCCGTAGGAATACCTCTTCCGTTATCTGTTACGGTAATAGATTCATCTGTATTAATCTCAACGGTTATCTTATCACAATGTCCAGCTAACGCCTCATCAATGGAGTTATCCACTACTTCCCAAACCAGGTGATGAAGGCCTTTTACACTAACATCTCCGATGTACATTGCAGGCCTTTTTCTAACCGCTTCTAGTCCCTCTAAGACCTGGATATTACTCGCAGAATAATCCCCTTTTTTGTTTTGTTTATTTTCTTCCATGAATTGTTTTTAAAGAGATAATGAAGGTTAAAAAATAGTGTGAAATGGACGTGCTTCCTGTTCCTTCATTCTTGTATAAAACGCAGTGAATTAATAATGCGCAAAGATACATAATCAGGTCCGTTTTGACTAGGTTTTTTCAATCAAAAAGAGGCCAAAATACCCCTCTTTTTCACATTGACATTGAGTCAAAAAGTGCCCGCAGAAAGCATCACCAAAGTGCATGCTTCCAAAACTTCAATTCCATTTGATTTAGCTGCTGAAAAGAGTCTCAAATTTTCAGTGCCCGGGTTGAAAATAAGTCGCTTGGGTTTAAGTGAAAGTATGTATTCTTCCCACTCTGCAAGGTTTTTTGGTCCAACATATAGGGTGACGGTATCCACATCCTCGATTTCCGGGTGAAGTCTTAAATCCAGAATTGGTTTTCCAGCTAACTCACCTTTTCTAATACCTAAGGGAATCAAGTTATGTCCATTTTGAACCAGTTTATTCCCAGCCAGGTATGCATATCTGGCTGGGTTTGGCGTTGCCCCAATTAGTACTGTCTTTTTCATTATTGAGTTTTGCTTTTATTATCCGGACCAGCGAATCCGAAATTAAGGCCAAAAGTGATCGGAAAATGGAGGGATGATTCAATTTTTGGGTTAAAGTAGTTATCAAAAATTGGATCTTCATTATTTCTTTCAAACGATCTGTTGGCGGCGTTGACTCCCAGGAAAACATCTACCGTCCAGCCAGAATCACCAACGTCTCTCATCCATCTGCTTCCTATAAAAATGCCATAGGAAAAACCAGATTCTACAAGATTACCAAAAGCAAGTTGGGGGCCGGGAAACACTATTGATCGATCAAGGTAATTTACCTTGTAATTAATTCGAGTATAACTTAATTGATGACCGAAGTAGAACATTCCAAACTTGCCGTCCTTGTGGTAAAATTTCTGACGGAAATTGATTCTGCTGCCTCTTTCAAAGAGCACATCGTTTTCAATGTTGTCATCTGATACAAAAAAAGGATCCCTTAGTAAATCCAATTGAAGTTCATAGCCAAGTCGCTCTTGTTTGTAATACTCGATGGCGATGGGCAATTTACTGTCTGCCA
>JANQEC010000121.1 GCA_028278585.1 Cyclobacteriaceae bacterium
GGGGTGCGGGGAATTTTTCACATCTATAATATCCTGGATGCCCTTGTCTATCCTTTTCTTGAATTCCGCAACATCCACAAAGGATTCCACACTTTTAAATTCAGGCCTCTTGGATAGGAATCGTAAATTTGAACGTACTCCCGCGGTCTTCACCTTCACTCTCAACCCATATTTCTCCGCCATGAAGTTCAACTAGTCGTTTTGTCAATGTTAACCCCAAACCGGTTCCCTGATGTTTGCTTTTGGTGATGCTTTCAACTTGTGTAAACGCACTGAAAATCCGAGCACGATTTTCCTTGGCAATCCCGATGCCGGTATCAGACACAGATAATTCGACACAGCCGTTATTTCGATGGTGTTTCCGGTTCAGAATTTCGGTTGAGACTGAATCATTTTCCTTTACACGATTTGCGGAAACGATGATTTTTCCGTTTTTATGTGAGAATTTTACCGCATTGGATAACAGGTTGAGCAGGATTTGATTCATTTTCTGCTCGTCGAAATTAATCCTCTCGGGAATGCCTTCTGTATTGCTCAACAATTCAAGCCCCTTCTGTTCTGCAGTATTTCGCATCGTCTTCAAATTAGTTTCAATAAGCTCTTTGAGATTAATATCAGACCTATTAAGTTCGACTCGCCCGGCTTCCACTTTGGACAGATCCAAGATGTCATTGATTAAACCTAATAGATGATTTCCGCTTTTTAACACATCATTTAATCCTTCAACCTGTTGATCGTTAAGCTCTCCCAAATGTTTGTCGGTAATCAATTCGGTGAACCCGATAATATGGTTAAGGGGTGTTCGAAATTCATGGCTCATGTTGGCAAGGAATTCGCTTTTAGCTTTATTAGCACTTTCAGCTCGAACCTTGGATTTTTGTGCTTCCACATAAGCTGACTCCTTGGCTTTAATCTCATCTATCAACTGTTCATTTTTTCCTGCCAGTTCATTAATGAGATCGATATTTTCAAATTTACGCTTCAAAGATATATTGATAAAGATGCTAAGTCGATAAGCGGTAAGCATCATCATCGTCCAGAATACGACAACGAGAATTCCCATGAATGTATGAATTTCT
>JANQEC010000138.1 GCA_028278585.1 Cyclobacteriaceae bacterium
ATGATATCGAGCAAGGAGTGCACAATTTCATCACCTTCAATACCCAGAATTGTGGCCCCAAGAATTTTTTCAGTTTCCTCATCAACCAAGATCTTCATGAATCCGTAGGTTTCTCCTTTTTCTTTGGCTCGGGCAATCCGGCTCATTTCTCGTTTTCCAATCAGCACTTTTTTCCCGGATTTCTTTGCCTCTTGTTCAGACATCCCAATTCTTCCAAGTGCCGGGTCAATGAATAGCCCATAGCATAAAATCCGATCTGAAACTTTGCGAGGGTCATTGTCAAAAAGATTGGCAGCCACAATCTCAAAATCATTATAAGCAGTATGTGTGAACGCTCCCTTTCCATTGCAATCACCTAAAGCCCATATTCCGGTAACATTTGTTCGCAATTGATCATCCACTTCGATATAACCTCGTTCATTGGTCTTTATTCCGGTGTTTTCCAAGCCCAGATCATGTGTATTGGGAGTTCTTCCCGTAGCAAGAAGAACATGACTTGGGGTTACCCGTGTGTCTCCCTGTGCACAATCCACATTCACAACAAGTTGATCTCCTTCCATTTCTCCACTAATACATTCCGAGTCAAATCGTATATCTATGTCTTCTGCTTTCAGGATTTTTCTGATCTCCTCCGATACATCTTCATCCTCTCTTGCCAGCAATCGGGGGCCTTTTTCTATGATTGTCACCTTACTCCCAAACCTCCGGTACATTTGGCCGAACTCTAACCCGATATAACTCCCACCAACAACGACCAGGTGTTCAGGAATAAAATCAACATCCATCATTTCTGTATTGGTGAGATAAGGGACACCTTTAAACCCTTCGGGGACATAAGCCTGACCACCAACATTGATAAAGATCTTGTCCGATTTCAATGTATCTTCTCCCACACGCACGGTTGTATCACTTTCAAATTTGGCGTGACCCTCATACACCGTAAGGTTCTCCGTATTTTTCATCCAACTTTCAACACCTGTCGTGGACTGATTGACAATCTTGTCTTTTCTGGCTTTGACGGCTTTCATGTCGACCGCAATTTCTCCACTGATGTTGACACCAAAATCAGAACTTCTTCTTGCCATGAAAGCATTTCTTGCACTGGCCACCAGCGCCTTCGTAGGAGTACATCCGGTGTTCACACATGTTCCTCCAAAATGAGCCCTTTCAATGATGGCAGTCTTATGTCCTTCAGCAGCGAATCGTGCTGCAAGAGAAGGTCCGGCTTGTCCAGTGCCTATGATAATTGCGTCGTAAGTGTTCATTGATTCTTCACGTTTGATGACTTTTTAAATATAGTCTGTTAATTCATGAGCCTTATTTATCCCTCTTTCATTTGGCGGTTCATGTAGCTACGAATACACTTGAAATAGCCTTTGTAGAATACAATTCTGAAATTTGAATTTAAATTATCCAATAATATATTGAAATAATACTATTTTAAATTAAAATTACCCTAAAATGGGTATTGTGAATAGGAAGTAGTAGCCTCAACTTGGTACTATAAAAAAACGCCACGTATGAATACCTCAAAGGTTAAAGAACTTGCTGAAGAATACGCCCGCTTTAAAAATGCAGATGAAGAGGAGATGGATCTTAAAGATCACATTCAACTTTATGAATCCCTAACACAGAAATTAGAGAAAGCAGGACTGAGTTTTTATGAAGTCAGCCGATACATTCATTTCGCCAATGTGGGTTGACGTATCGTTTCTACCCAAAGACATATAAGTAACTTCGCTCTGAACACCATCCACCATCAACTTCTCCGATCTCAGTACTAGAAAGTTGATTAAATTGTCAATCACTGAATTCAGGTACTGCGATGAGAGAAAGAATTGAAGCTCAAACTGCTATTGCTTTTAACCTCACTAAAGGTAAGTCTCTCAAATTAATTGACATTTATGGAAAACAAGTAGCTGACTTTGTCTGTTTTAGCTCGGTTGATGATGGTGAACAACTTTCTACAAAAGCAACAATAGATCTCAATGGAACGATACGTCTTTCTGAAGGACAACAAGTATTCTCAAATCGATACGAGCCACTGCTAACCCTGGTTCAATCGTCGGTGCAGTATCACGATTTAATCCATCCAGCTTGCAGCCCTGCAATGTTTCAAAACCTTTACAAAAAGAAAGATCATCCAAACTGCCTGGACAATTTGAAAGGAATTCTTGAAAGAGATAGAATTCCCGATCCTATTAATTTTTTTATGAATACTCACATGGAGCCTGATGGTAAAATCAAAGTAAATGAACCATTGACTGGCCCGGGGGATTCCGTCGAATTGCATGCTGAAAAGAACCTGATCATTGGTATTGCAGCTTGTTCGGTTGAAGAAAGTCCCTGCAACGGATTCAGGTGCACCGACCTTGAGGTGATTTATTAATTCACTAACTATTTTTGAAAATTAGTCCACATGGACTAATTTAGTCCAGGCGGACTAAATTTATATTCGTTGAAAACAAAAGACTTAATC
>JANQEC010000024.1 GCA_028278585.1 Cyclobacteriaceae bacterium
ATAGACAATTGGTTGACCGCTTTTTGGATCGAGGTAAACATTAAGTGTACATTCAGGCAATCTCATTCAGAAAATCGTTTAGATTTTGCTCTGAGGGTAGATTTAACTTTTTCTTGAGTCGGTAACGGGCAGTCTTCACACTTTCAGGAGAAATACCAAACATCTCACTTAATTCCTTAATTGAAAAATTCATTTTCACCAGCACACTTAATCGTAAGTCGTTGTTGGTCAGTGATGGGAATTTTTCGTGAAGCTTGTCAAAGAATCCCTGGTGCAGGTTTTCGAATCTTAACTTGAAATCTTCCCAGTCCTGGTCTACCTGAATGTGCTTCTTGACCATCTTTTCTATAGAGATCAGGTCTTTATTCACATCACTGGACGAACGTTTCTTTATTCCCTGGATGAGTTCAATCAACTCCTCAAAAAGGCGATTCTTTCGCACAAAATTTACTGTATAGGAAGACAGCTCTCTATTTTTAAATTCTACCTCCTGCTTGGCTTTCTCCGCAATTTGATTTGCTACTTCCTCTCTCCGTTTTGAAATAGCCTGTCGGCCTTTAATAAAAAGGAAGGCAATAACTGCGATCAAAAAGATAATGATGATAAGAATAACAATCCGGCTTTGCTGAAGTCTTGTTTGCTGCTCCAGAATCACAATCCGTTGTTCCCTTGCATCAATTAATCGCTGCTGTTCTACTGTAGCTAACTGGGCCTCAAGCCTGGAAATGTTGTTAATGGTCTCCTCATTGAACAAACTGTCTCTCTCCTGGATATACTGATCATAATAGTATATAGCTTTATTAAGATCACCTTTCCGCCTATTCACAACCTGAAGATTGTCGTATATCTCTTTTAGCCATTTATGTGATCCTATTTCCCTGGCAAAGAGCAATGCTTCTTCAAGCGAAAATTCTGCTGCGCTTAGACGATTGATTTCCAACTGAACATTGGACATGTCAAGCAGGGTTTTTGTCCTTCCTTCCACATCATTAATTGCTTTGCTAATGGTTAGCGACCGATTCAGGGAATTAAGAGCACTATCGTATTCATCTCTCGAAAAATAAAGCAAGCCCAACCGATTATAAACTTCCATTCTACCATACTGAAAATCCTCTCTCTCATGGATTTTTATTGACCTCCTGAGAAAATCATCTGCAGCTTCCAGTTTTCCCTGATTGATAAAAATTGTTGCGATTTTGGTATACGTAGTGGCCGATCGGCTTTCTGCATCTGTTAATTCAAACAACTTAAGTGCATCAAAATAGAATTCAAGGGCTTTATCATAATCAAAGCGATCCGAGTAGATGAGCCCAATGTTCATAAGGCAATTGGCTTCTCCTAGTGTATCCTTTAATGATCTATATAATTCCAAACCATCCAAGAGATAATTGAGTCCGTCATCATAACTACCTTTCGCCCAATTGGCAACTCCAATCACCCTGTTTGCAAAAGCCAGTCCCTTATCATCTTCGATTACTGACGCAAGCGCCTTGGCTTGCTGTCCATAAATGATAGATTGAATGGGATTTACGATCCAATACTCAAACCCCAATTGATTTAGTATTTCCACTTTAACCGTATCTTCCGCTTCATACCTAGCTAATTCACTTTCTAAGCTGTCGATTTCCTGCGCAAAAGATGGTTGACATAAAGTCAGGAAAAACAATACAAGAGTGGCACACCTCATTTCTGGCACAAATTAAATCAACAAATCAGATCTTAAGATGCACAAATGACTTTGACATGTGATTCGCTATATTTATTGCTTATCCAAATCCAAAATGAAAAAAACGGTATTCGTTCTTCTTTTGATCTCCATTTTCAACGCCTTCTCCCAAAATTCCTATTTCCCAAAGACTTTAAACATGAAGCAAAGAGCTGAAATCGTAGATCAATGGCTCGCAGACAAGGTAAAAAACCAGCTACCAGAGATCATGAAAAGATCCGGAATAGATATGTGGATAGTTATAGCCAGGGAATATAACGAGGATCCGGTTATCAAAACCTTGCTTCCGGCAACATGGCAATCTGCTCGACGAACGACAATGCTGATTGCCTTTGATCCTGACAACAATCAACCGATCGAAACTTTTGGCATGTCGAGGTACAATACAGGTGATCTGTTCAAGACGATCTGGAATAAAGAAGAACAACCGGATCAATGGCAAGCACTGGCAGAAATGATTGTGAAGAAAGATCCTAAGAAGATTGGTGTCAATAAATCTGAAACTTTTGCATTGGCAGACGGTTTATCAGCCACACATCATGAACAATTGATGGAAGTACTTCCCAAGAAGTATCAATCCAGGATTACCAGCGCAGAAAATGTTGCGATAGGCTGGTTAGAAACCAGGACCGTTCCTGAAATGACTGTTTATCCAAACATTGTCCGAATGGCTCATCAAATCATCGCGGAAGGGTTTTCCGAAAAGGTGATCCAGCCTGGAATAACGACTACCGATGATGTAGTCTGGTGGTACCGGGATCGAATAAGAGAACTTGGTTTCACTACGTGGTTCCATCCTTCTGTTTCTATTCAAAGAAAAGATCCTGAGTCATTCGAACATTTAAGAGCTTTCTCCAATAGGCCTGAAAAACAGGTCATAATTCCCGGAGATCTATTGCATGTTGATTTTGGCATCACCTACCTGAGATTAAACACAGACACCCAGCAACATGCTTATGTTTTAAAACCTGGCGAACAACAACCACCCAAGTTTTTGGTTGAGGCTTTCAAAAAAGGAAATCGGGTCCAGGATATACTAACCTCAAATTTCAAGGAAGGAAAATCTGGAAACGAGATCCTCAAAGCAACTTTGGACCAATGCAAAACAGAAGGGCTGAAAGGTGTTATTTATACACACCCAATTGGTTATCACGGACATGGGGCTGGTCCCACCATTGGCCTGTGGGACCAGCAGGGAGGTGTGCCTGGAAGAGGAGATTACCCACTTTATAAAAATACCGCTCACTCAATTGAACTCAACGCCGGAATCTTCATTGAAGAGTGGGACAAGGAAATAAGAATAATGCTTGAGGAAGATGCTTTTTTTGACGGACAGAATACCCGGTATATTGACGGAAGGCAAACGGAGCTGATGGTTATACCACGCACACTACAACCAAATAGATAGTGGTATTTCTTATTCATAAACCAACTGGATTCTTATCTCAATTTATTGAGTCAATTGCTTTTTTTGAATATCTAACTCCTGGTTATGAAGCGGAAAAATTGCTTCCGGAGGGATACCAGGATCTCATCATTGACCTAACTGAAAGACCCAAGTATATCTTCGACAATCATACCTTGGTCAAAAAACAGAAGTGCACTTCTTCCTGGCTTTCCGGCGCTCGCAAAAAACTAATAACCATAGATGCTGGTGGTGTAAATTCTTCAATGATGGTCATCCGGTTTCATCAGGGAGCAGCATATCATTTTTCGCATTTTCCATTAGAAGAAATAACCGATCAGGTAATCGACACGGATCTACTTTTCGGTAGCTCTATCAACGACTTAAGAGACGAGATCCTGAACATCGAAGGATCAGCCAATAAATTCCGGGTAGTTGAGGAATACTTTTATCAGCGGTTGCTTAAACTGGAAATCCCTGATGTTGTATCCTATGGCATTCAAGTTTTGGCTTCCAATCCAACTGAAAAGACCATTAAGCAGATCTCCGATAAATGTGGCTACAGCCAAAAACATCTCATCCATTTATTTAAGAAGCATCTTGGACTAACACCCAAAGCTTTGCAAAGAATCCAGCGGTTTCAGCAAGTTTTAACTGAGCTTGAAAGTTCAAATTCCATCAATTGGAGCCAGCTCTCCCTCGATTGTGGCTATTATGATCAGGCCCATTTTATCAACGAATTCAAATACTATTCCGGCCTGAACCCCGAAAAGTACATGGTTGAAAAAGGTCCGATCCTTAACTATATCCCAATCCAGAAAACCGCCAACATTTAATTTTTCGAGGTAAAATATTTCCAATACACACCAGTTTGTGCTTTCTACATTTGACGAAAAAAAGAATGGAAGAAATGTACATTAATCATTGGGCCGTTTTGGTAGCGGCTATTTCAAATTTACTTGTGGGTGCCATCTGGTATTCACCTGCTTTGTTTTATAATGCCTGGAAGAAGGAGAACCACCTTACGGATGAGGACATCAAAAAAGTGAATGCTGGAAAATTATATACCATTTCTACTTTGTTATCTATAATCATCTGCTACAACCTCGCGGCTTTTCTTGGTGATAGTAAAACGGATTGGATCTGGGGAACGACCGCCGGGTTTCTTGCGGGATTTGGTTGGGCTGCTATCATCTTTGCGATCATTGCACTTTACGAGCAAAAAACTGTCAGGTACATCATGATAAATGGAGGCTATATTGTAGTATACTTTACTTTGATAGGGTTTATAATAGGAATCTGGCGATAAAAAATTAACATGAAGGCAATCAAAAAACTTATAGCATCAACATTCATCCTGGCTACCATTTCTGTTTTTGCCCAGGAAAATTCAATAAACGCTTTTGAAACGCTTGCTGACGCCAAATGGGTTTCAGAAGGCATTCAGTTAGGAGGCTTTGAAGGAAGAACAGTGTATGAAATGAAGTGGGATCTTAACAAAAAGATTGTAAGAGTCAATTCATTTTCAACAGATCCGAAAACCAAAGAATTCGGCTTTCGGGCGGTGGGAGTACGCGTGTATAACAAAGAAAATGGCAGGCTTGAATTTTACGAGTTTGATAAGTTTGGCGGCATAACCCAGGGAACAATACTCATAGATGGGCAAAATCTGCATTTCGAATATGAATACAATGGAGCCTTCCTCAGAGACAGCTGGATCTATGTGAACGGTGACAAATTCAAATTCATCGTAGGAACGTGGGAGGATGGAAAATGGTCCCAGAAATTTCATGAAACCACATTTGTCAAAGCTAAAGACTGAATAGAATTTGCAGCATCAGGTTTGACATGATCCTAAAAATTGGCCTGATACTGAGAGGAGACAATTACTCATTCCTTCCTTCCAGTAATTTAACTATCCTTTTGCTCAAACTTTTGCGAAGCTGGATCAACCGGATTCTCCAAACAAGGAAGATGGCCACAGCAGCTGCACTACTTAAAATGGCAGATATCCTAAAGTAGGATATTTGCTTCTTACTTTGCTGCTCAGTTTCTGCAGCGACCAGGACATTTTTCATTGCAAGGGTTTTCATCATATCTTTCAATTTATCTGCCCTTTCAATGTAGCGAGTTAATTCCTCTACCTGTCTGTCAGCATACTTCATTGGATTATCTGAAACCATCCTGAGCCACTTGAAAACTTTGATGTTCTGCGGATTAAGAGATTGATCATTATACATTCCTTCTGCCCTAAGTAGAACATCTAACGCCTCCTCATCACGACCTTGAAGAATGTAGCACTCACCCAGATCCATCAATGCTACGAAACGATTTCCTTTTGGCACTTCAAGCACTTGAAGTAGATATTGTTCATGATTTGAATAGTCTTGTTTATGATAAAAGGCATCTGATATGTTTTGTAGCAAATTGGCTTTTATCCTTCCTGAAACACCAAGTTCCAGGCCAGATGTGTAGGTAGCAATGGCGACATCATATTGCTCTGTTCGCTTGTAAAACAATCCTATTTGATTGAGAATTCTTGCCTGTCGATTAATGTCATCTTTCGCTTTATCCTTTAGTTCCATGAATAAAGAAAGGGCCTTTTTGGGGTCATAATAAATAAGAGAATACCCCAAATTAAACTCTGTGCTAATGCCCCGTACAAGGCTGAACTCGTAAGAAGGTTCGAGTGCCTTTTTGTAGAGAGAAACTGCTTCCTTATACAATTTGTAATTGTGTAAGATAACTCCTTGATTTCTCCAAATGGCGCTTAGTAAATAATTGTCCGTAGTATCCGTCTTCTTCAAAAGCTCCAATGCCAACGCGTAAGAGCCAAACTCTTCAATATCTTCGCCTTTCTTCCCTTGCAGTACTCCTCTTTGATAGTGCGCCAAGGCCCGCAAGTATTCAGAGTCACTTTCTTTCAAGATCAAAGTAACTAAAGAATCCACCTGCTTTTCAGTAAGCTTAAGATCTCCGTCGTAATACTTAATTAGTGAATTGTGTTGAGAAAAGCCATTGAAGAAAAACAAGAGAAGTCCGATCCTGAAAACAGTGAGTATCAAATCGATCTCTAGTTTCACCCTGCTAGTTTAACACATAATGGAGTGAAAGCAAAAAAAGAGGACAATTTTTATCAAACCATCCTCTGTTAATCTTTAATTACCCGCTTCTTTATCCTCCCTTCACACCACTATCCTTGTCTGGATCTCCTCCTGTACTGTTCTCAACTGAGGGAATGGTTTCAATTTTCTGTTCTTCCTCAACAGGGCTAACCAATTCGTCAGCACATGAAAACATAATACCAGAAATAAAAGATAGTGTGATGACGTACATTAATTTTTTCATAGCTCTTAAAGTTTTTAAATGAATATTAAATAATAGGAAAAGTTAATCACTCTTTTTTTGTCACTTGACTGATCATAGGAATCTTGTTATTTTCTTTCCAGCCAGAGATGCATTTTTCTTTTCCCAATCCATAGATTTGCGCTATGGCAGAAGCGCAAGCAGACTATTTGGAGTCGCTGAACCCCCCGCAAAAAGAAGGAGTAATAAATATTGAAGGTCCTTGCATGATCATCGCAGGAGCAGGTTCTGGTAAAACACGTGTCTTAACGTATCGGATTGCTCACCTGATGAAAGAACACAATGTTGATCCATTTAACATCCTGGCGTTAACTTTTACCAATAAGGCTGCCAAGGAAATGCAGCATCGAATTGAAACTGTAGTTGGTAATGAAGCCAAAAATCTCTGGATGGGAACTTTCCATTCTGTTTTTGCCAGAATACTACGAGCAGAAGCAAGCAGGCTCGATTACCCCGGCAATTTCACTATCTATGACACGGATGACTCTAAGACTTTGATCAAACTGATCGTCAAAGAATTTAACCTGGATGACAAAGTCTACAAACCGAACATCATCTATAACCGGATTTCCGGGGCGAAAAACAGGCTGGTCTCATGGCGCGAATACATAAACAACCCGATCTACTATGAGGATGATAAAATGAACATGCGTCCCGAAATGGGAAGGCTCTACCAGGCATATTCGGAAAGATGTTTTGCAGCTGATGCAATGGATTTTGATGATTTACTTTTCAACACAAACGTTTTGTTTCAGGAAAATCCTGATGTGCTAAACAAGTACCAGCAACGGTTCCATCATGTAATGATCGACGAGTTTCAGGACACCAATATCTCCCAGTACATGATTGCCAAAAGACTCGCGGCTGTCAGGCAAAATATATGCGTGGTTGGTGATGACGCACAAAGCATCTACGCTTTCCGGGGAGCAGATATTCAAAACATCCTCAATTTTGAAAAAGACTATCCGGACCTTAAAATGATTCGTCTGGAACAGAACTACCGTTCAACAAAAAACATTGTTAACGCGGCTAACTCTGTCATCAATAAGAACACGGCACAACTTAAAAAAAGTGTCTGGACGGAAAATTCAGAAGGAGAACTCATCGATCTGATCAAGGCCACCTCTGACAATGAAGAGGGCAAACTCATTGCCTCATCCATTTTCGAGAATAAAATGCAACAGCAGGTCCCGAACAAAGATTTTGCAATCCTCTACCGAACCAATAGCCAGAGCCGGGCGATGGAAGAAGCGCTTCGAAGAAATAACATCAAGTACAGAATCGTCGGGGGTCTTTCCTTTTACCAAAGAAGGGAAATCAAGGATCTACTGGCATACTTCAGGTATGTAGTAAATTCCAACGATGAGCAGGCCATGAGAAGGATCATCAATTTACCTAAAAGGGGAATTGGTCCCGGAACGATCAACAAAATGGTTGTCGCTGCTTCTGAGAACCAGGCACCACTTTGGGAAATCATGGAAAAGGCTAGTTCACATGTTGGTGGTAAAGGTGGAACACAGGTTGAAAATTTTGTTGCCCTAATCAAAACATTCAGGCTTACAAATGAAAAAAAGGATGCTTATGTCACTGCATCGCAGATAGCTAAGACTTCTGGTCTTCTAAAAGAGCTCTATGAAGACAAGACGATCGAAGGGATGAACAGGTATGAAAATACCCAGGAGCTTCTCAATGCAATCAAGGAGTTTACAGAACAACCTGACAGGGAGGACAAGAGCCTGGGAGCATTCCTACAGGACGTAGCACTACTTACTGATGAGGATCGAAATGAAAAATCGGAGGATGCAGTTACGCTAATGACAATTCACATGGCCAAAGGCCTGGAATTTGAGTATGTATACATTGTTGGTCTTGAAGAGGATCTTTTCCCTTCTCAAATGATGTTGAGCAGCCGGGCGGATCTGGAAGAGGAACGTCGGCTCTTTTATGTTGCCATCACGAGAGCCAAACGAAAACTGTCATTTAGTTACGCGCTAAACAGGTATCGATTTGGAAGGCTTAAGAATTGTGAGCCGAGCCGTTTTTTGGAAGAAGTAGACCCTGAATTCATTAAGGTAAACAGAAAATTTTCTTCTAGTGACCCGGTTTCTCCAGGAGTTAATTATGTCACCAAGAACTTCGTAAACAATCTTAAAAAAGAATCATCTAAGAAGAAATTTGCAAACCAGGTAATTAATCATAAACCTGGTCCTGATTTTGAACCCAGCGACACCTCTAACCTGGCTGAAGGTATGAAGGTGGAGCACCCAAAATTTGGTTTTGGAGTAGTTTCAGAAATCGATGAGCAAGGAGCCAATAAGAAAGCCAAAGTGGATTTCGAAAAGGCTGGAGAAAAGACCTTGCTTTTAAGTTTTGCTAAACTTAGAATTCTTTAGATGCCCCTTATCCTCTCAATTACTAACTAATTACTTGTCGATAACAATTCTGGATTCCTGAGATCCTCTTTCTGATCTGACCCTTATGATATAAACGCCGTTTTCTATATCCGAAACATTGATAGAAAGCACATTGTTGAGCTCCCTCTTCAATAGTTGAGTTTTTAGCTGACGCCCCATCAAGTCCAGGATACTAACCTCGAAATTGATACCATGTTCCAGGCTTTCTGTCGATACGAAGAAATTATTGCTATTTACAGGGTTAGGATAAACGGAAAGCTGACTAGCTATTCCTCCGAAAGTGTGAGATATGGCGATTGTTTCAGAGTACGAAAACTGCCCATCAAAATCCGTTTGCTTTAGCCTGTAGAAATAAATCCCATCTTGTACATTTCGATCCAGGAACTCGTAGGACAAAGGTCCTGAGGAATTCCCTGCACCATCTATCTCTGCAATTGAACTAAATATCTCTCCATCAAAACTTCTTTCAAGTGTGAAGAAATCATTGTTTAATTCAGTAGCCGTATTCCATTCAAGCAAGACTCCATCATCTTCATTTGTAGCGCCGAACGAGACCAGTTCTATCGGAAGTGGTGCGCTGGCATCCACCTGAGGATCCAGTGTACTGAATGAGCTCAACTCAAGTACAAAAACGTCGGCCGTAGCAACAGCAAAATCAACAACGGTAGGACTTTCATCGGTCGAGCCTCCACCCGTAACTAAAGGATCAAGATCAGTATCACCATTGACTTTTAAGATCGTCATCGCACCTGAAACTTCTGAATTGGTAAGAGATTTACCCTGGTCTGTATTGATTCTGCCCGTCAGGTCTGTAATTTCCGAGTCAAGAGTATACAACCGAACATATACATTTGTAGTCGGCTGTGTTGTTGGCTCAATGTACCAGTTCCTGTTGATGTAATAGAGGTCACCTGAATTTCTCACATTACCCTGTCCACTCAATACTCGAATTCCCCAACAAGTGGTACCTAAATTATTTCCAAATGGATTTATCGAAAACACCAAATTTCCTGACGGGTCCGTTACGTCTATCCATTGATACCCGTTAAGATCGACACAATTTCCTCCAGTTGCTTCAAAATCTGCCTGCAACGCTCGAACGGTACTGTTACCAGCAACAGGTGTTGCTAAACTGAAAGGATCGGTGAACGTCTGAGCTTCCACATGGTCAGGAATTCCATCGCCGTCTGTATCTGTGGTTGCGCTTAATGGAGCGCTTGCACCACCATCTTCAAGAATTTGCTCTAAAGCATCACTAATTCCATCTCCATCATTGTTTCCGTCATCATCGCTACCACCATCCAGGAATGGATCGTTAACACCGCTCGGAGGACCTGGATCTGTTCCATTTTGCACTTCATAATAGTCCGGGATTCCATCACTATCCGTATCAGTACTTAAGCTTGGATCTGCTGCCCCACCTTCACTTGTAATTAATGCTTCCAGGCCATCCGGAATGCCATCATTATCTGAATCATTACTTCCACCTAATGTTGGCGAGTTAGAAGAAAAAGGATCCGTGCCATCATCAACTTCAATGTGATCGGGAATTCCATCACCATCTGTATCAGTAAATACTGTTACGGGTGCTGTAGCTCCATTTGTTATTAGAATGCTTTCGAGGGCATCACTAATACCATTACTACCATTTTCCTCTATTCCCGTAGCATCATTGGTATCTGTACCTCCAGCCCCACCTACCACAGGATCATTTCCGCCGGGTCCGAGAGTGTGATCGGTACCGTATGAAGATTCAAAATAATCCGGGATACCGTCAGTGTCCGAATCCGCTGTCAGGTCAATTGTAGTGCCTAAACCAAAATTTGTAGCACCGGTAAAATCGACTCCAGTGAAGGTAACCACCTCCGATGCGAAAGATTGAGCCGAATAGGTTCTTAACAATCCATCACTAAAATCTGAGTTGCCATCAACGATCAATGTTAAATCTGTCACACTTTTACCACCATAGCCACCAGGTCCTGATAAATCGAAAGCTACAGTGACAGTACCTATATCATTTGTTTCTGTAACTCCCCAAATTCTTTCCATACGATTGCCAATACCTGGAGGTATCATCGATGTTGTTTCTGTTGTAAGACCATTGTCATTACCCCACACGACAAAGTCTCCACTTCCAAGACTTGATGGATTACTCACTGTAACTATAGCATCAGAATTATTACTTGTTCCACTTGACTGAATAAATGCGTAAGTAGAATTAGATCCTATCCCGGCGATATCATTGCTATATGAACCGAGGCTATAAATGGAAGATCCACTATTGTATGTATAGTTTAAAGACGAAATATCTAGTGTAATACCATATTTAAGAGCCAGATAAGTTTCTACATCTCTTCTATTTGTAGCAGATAAAGCAGAAGTATAAACAAGTATCTCTGATACCGCTCCTCCTATAGAGGTTGTGGTATTTCCACGATCATTGCCAATAAAATAATTGTGAGTAGCATTGGAAAGGTTACTTACAAAAACCCTTGAATGCAACTCATAATTAGTGGGTCGAGGTTGACTTGCAGTACCGTCAACAACACTAGCTCCATCAACAAAATTATTGCCATTTCTAACATCCGCGGGAGTATTGGCAACATCGAAAATATTTGTACCGTCACTATCTCCGGCACCAATACCTGTTCCATCATCGTTATCGTCATTGGTGAAAGGAGTTGTATTAGGATCCGCAGAGGCGTCATTATACACCACAAACATTGAACGAGGATTAAGGTTTGCATTGCTTACCAGATCAAGGTAAGTATCACCGTCATCGAACGTAATGACAGGGTTGCCATTAAGTTGATTCGTATTATATGTTGCTTGTAAGCTTAATGTGGTTTGACTGAAATCATTATTGTTGCCACTCTGATCTCTCCAAAATTCAACACCATCCGCATCCTCCGCAGGATTTGAACTTCCTTCTTCAACTCCAACATCTGCTTTCAACCATAAGGTAACACCTGTTACATCTGGCTGAGATGGTAGAGCCAAAGTAAACCTGTCTCCATCTGTAAAGCTAACGCTAGTAAATGTTAGCGTATCGTTCGCAAGAGATGATGCAGATACTGAAGACGTTATAGCCGAAAAGTCATCATTATCATCAATTAACAAGGAATAAAGTGATGCTGTCTGAGGTCGCTCGCTAAAATTGGTGATGCCACCAACGTAAATTTTTACAGTTACAGTGCCGGGGCTACCTGTTAGATCAACTCTCCACTCAGCTGGTAATCGC
>JANQEC010000188.1 GCA_028278585.1 Cyclobacteriaceae bacterium
CATCAGGTTTCAAGGAGCTTTTTCTTGGATCAAATGCGCAAAAAGTGATTAGGTTGTCACCAGTACCGGTTTTGGTTATTAAACACAATGACAAGGATTTTGATCCCGGGCGTATGGTTATCGTTTCGGACTTTCCTGGAGAGCTGCATCCCGAGAAAGCGGATCCAGACAAAAATTTCATGAAATTGATCGATTTTGCGAATGGATTAAAACTTAAAATTGACTTGTTATTTGTCAACACACCAGCCGGTTTTGTTCCTGACAATGCCATGCGTAAGCGAATGGAGCAGTATGATAATATGGCAGCTCATAAAATAGAAAATTCGCAAATCATCAACGCATATACCCTTGAGGAAGGTATTTCCGAATATATTGTGGAACATCCGGATGCACTTGTAGCCATGATCACACATGGCCAGACGGGAATCAGTGGGTTGTTTCACAGAAGCAGGGTAGAGGAAGTTGTCAATCACTCAAAAGCATCTTTACTGAGTTTAAAGATGGATGATTGAGTTCATTAGATATAGTATTTGCCAATTGCGTAGCTGAAGTATAAAACTACCAACCCGATTCCTTCCTTTTTTTGCAGGCCTTTCTTCTTGTTTAGAAACCAGATAACAATAATTGACAGTACCAGGAGATAGGGTAAATCAAAAAACAGAATTTCAGAACCTATGTAAATCTCCGAAATTAAGGATCCAATACCAATGGGAATTAACAAATCAAAGATGTTGCTCCCAAGGATATTACCAATGGTGAGTCCGGGTTTGTTTTTTAATACAGCACTGATGGAGATAGCCAATTCCGGCAAGCTGGTTCCCAACCCGATGATCACAGCTCCAATGAAAGATTGACTGATACCCCAGTGATTGGCTATAATGAGTGCCTTATCGACGGTAAGCTCCGATGATAGGATGAGAACAGCCAACCCCACAATCATCAGTGCAGTGTGACCCGCGGTGTTCAAAACCAATGTTTTTTCTTCAACTTTCTCAATTTGTTTAGCTCTTTCCCGATTAAGATGTGTGAGGAAGTAGATGAGAAACGCAATGATCAAAATGGCTCCATCATTCCATGTGACCACACCATCAAACGCAACGAGTCCTAACAAGACAATAGAGCCGATCAGCTCAACAGCCAGGTGACGAATCTGGATCTTTCCGGCCGCAAGAAAGTGGACAACGGCTGTTATTCCCATCACAACACTTATTTGGCTAACCGAACTTCCTATAGCGTTTCCAACAATTACGCCAGAGCTTTCGATTCCTTGATAATTGTGAATTGATCCGTTAATGGAGACAATTAATTCAGGCAAATCGGTGCCAAAAGCTAAAAGTGTCATTCCTATGAAGACAGAAGAGACATTAAACCGCTTAGTGAGGATTATCGCTTTTCTGATTGTAAGCTCTGTACCTAACCAGAGCCCTGTGATTCCTATTAAAAGAAAAAAAAATGTCTCCATCTATTTTAATTGAAGTTTGGGTAGGTCGCACTTTTCAGGATTTAACTTAGTGTTAGTTATAGCCGGATTGAATGATCATAATCACCATTGATGGATGAGTATGGTCACATTGTATATCGCAGGATTATGTTGTTATGCATTGACTATTTCTTTTGAAAGTGTTGAAACGCCTTTGAGTATCTCTTCCAGATCAAAGGGTAGCATTATCCTAATATCTGCCTTACTAAGTTGTGTGTTTTCTTCATCTGAACATAAAACAATCACTCCATCAACCTTTTCTTTCAGAAATTTGATGAACTCATTAGCAGGCTCCTCAAGAGTCAGTTCATTGAAAATAACGATACCAGGTGTCTGCTCTCGCAGGACGGATCTTGATTCTTCTGAAGTTAGGTATCTAACTTCATAGCCGTCCAGTTGCAAGAGCTCTGAAATATTTTCCCTAAGACATTGGTCGCCTTCAATCAGAAAAATTAACTTCCTCATCCAGATAAATCTAGAATCAGTCTCTTAACACTTTTATGATCTAAATCGGCTTTTCACATGAAAATAAACAGGATATTCCTTGAGATCATGTCATGTAAAAGTGAGTGGTTTGATTCGTTTTCTGAGCCCATGGTAGGAAAGTTTCTTCAGTGCTTTCTCCCTTATCTGACGTATACGTTCTCTTGAAATACCCAGGTGGGTACTTATTTCATCCAATGAATTCGTGGTAGCATGATTGATACCGAAGCTCATCTCAACTACATCTCTTTCACGTTCACTTAGCCTTGAGAGTACCTCTTTAACCACTCCTTTTATTTGCTCAAAATTCAAGGAGGTTTCACCTGGATTGTCATTTTCACGGTTGGATACAAACTCTAGTAAAGAGCTTTCTCCGTTCTTCCCGTAAGGAGCATCTAGTGAGGTCTCTGAGCTGAATGAACTGATAACCTCCTTCAGTTCATCTTCGTCCATGCCAATCTCTTCAGCGAGTTCTGCATTTGTGGGAGTACGCTCATGTTGTTTTTCCCAACTGTCCCTCACCTTTCGTATTCTGGACATGATAGCAATTCGATTAGATGGTACTTTTATAAGTCTGGACTGCTCATCGAGGGCGGCCAGGATCGATTGTCTGATCCACCATACTGCATAAGATATGAACTTGAAGCCCCTCGTTTCATCAAATCGTTCTGCAGCCTTTATCAACCCAATATTCCCTTCATTGATAAGATCACTTAAAGGCACCGGACCATTTTGGTAGTGCTTGGCAACAGAAACAACGAAACGCAGGTTCGCTTTGACCAGCTTGTCTTTGGCTGCCTGGTCTCCGGATTTTATGCGTCTGACCAGATCTGCTTCTTCTTCAAGGGTTAACAAATGCTCGCGAGAGATTTCACTGAAATATTTTCCAAGTGAATCGCAATCAACTTTGGTGATCCTGTCTGAAAGTGTAATCTGTTGCATGGCAGTATGTTTTACCGTTTAGCTATAGTTTCAGTACCTTCTGAAACAACTACATCTATGACAATTTTGATTATGAGCGGATTTCAAAGCTAAGTTGAAGATATCCGGTTTAGGTACCGATGATAATCGTCATCAAGAAGATTGATTTACCGCAGAGTCACATTATAAGAGAATTTTCGAATGACAAGCTTTGTAATAGCAATCGCCAGTAGATAGCCAACGACAACTCCTGTAAGTAGGATCATCCATTCATAGACCCCAAGCGGAGTTAGATAAAAGAAATGATTCCAGGGAGAATAGATCAAACCTATTTGAAGTAACAATGAACCGATGAGTCCTGCAACCAGCCACTTATTATCAAACCAGCCAAGCTGTTCGCCGAATCGTATAGCCCCAATCCTGACAAACTCAAACAGTACAATGCCTGTAAGAAGGGTAGAGCGCGCAACGTCTAGACCAAGCGGTAACACAATCAGGAAAGTAAGGACCAACACGATCGCTTTCTTTATTCCAATCAACCCAATCAACCAGGCCAGTTCGCGATTTATCAGAGGTTCTCTGTTCTTTCTCGGTGGCTTGCTCATTATATCCTTAACAGGTGGATCCGCTCCGAGTGCCAGAGCAACCAATCCGTCAGTCAGTAAATTAATCCAGAGTAGTTGTACAGGGTAAAGGATAGGCTCATCGAAGCTGAAGAACAGCGTAATGAAGAAGATCAGACCAACTTCGGCCAGATTACACGTCAACAGATAATCAATGAATTTCCTTGTATTGTTGAAGATGGTCCGTCCTTCCTTTATCGCGTCACGAATTGATCCGAAGTTATCATCAAGCAAAACTATGTCACTCGCTTGCTTGGCTACTTCGGTTCCCTTTTTTCCCATAGCTATTCCAACCACAGCTCGACGAATGGCCAACGCATCATTCACTCCATCGCCTGTCATGGCTACCGTATGATCTTTTTCAAGGATTTCAAGAATCCTGAGTTTATGGAAGGGGTCTGTACGTGCAAATATGTTAGCACCAGCAAGAAGCCTGCTTTCCAGTTCTTCATCAGAAAGAGTGTCAATTTCCTTACCTTCAATCACACCGTTGCTAGACAAGCCGACTTGTTTTGCAATTGCCTCGGCAGTGATGGGATTATCCCCGGTGATCATAATTACACGTATCCCGGCATGCTGACAATCCTTGAGAGCCTCAGCAGCTTCATCGCGTGGAGGATCAATCATTGCCATGAGCCCGATCCAGATTAGGTCCTCTTCGGGATCGTCATCCGTTTTCCATTCATTCTTGTATGCAAATCCCAACACACGCAGAGCTTGTGAAGCAAAATGACTGGTTTGATCAAGGTATTTACGTTTGAAGTTTTCATTCATTGGCACCACCTTTCCTTCATCAATAACGTATTTGCATTTAGGAATTAGCACTTCGGGAGCACCTTTTGAAAAAACAGTAATGTTTCCTGAATCATCTTTCACCACCACTGTCATTCTCTTGCGCTCAGAATTGAATGATATTTCATTGATCTTCTGAAACTCGTCTGGAATATTCTTGTCCAGAAAGTACCTCGATACTTTTCTTATCGCTATTTCTGTTTGATCACCGAAAAAACGCTCAGAGCCATCGTCTCCATAGCCAGACGAGGAATTATTACAGGTATGCGCACAGGTGAATAGGAGCCTGGCTGTGTCATCAGCTTCTTGTTCCTTAATTGTTGAAATGAGGTGTTCTTTTTGATTGAAATAAGCATTGGTGACCGTCATTTCATTTCTTGTAAGGGTGCCGGTTTTGTCTGTGCATACAATGTCCACAGCACCTACAGATTCAACAATGGGCAGTTTACGAATGAGTGCATTTTTCTTAAACATTCTCCCTGCACCTAAGGCAAGAGCCAGTACTACAACCGCTGGTAAACCCTCAGGAATGGCAGCCACAGCAAGTGAAATGGCGGTGAGGATGGAGGTATATAGTCCAAACTTGAAGATTCCTATAACTCCGATAAGGATTGTTATCAATAGTGTAATAACTGAAAGTTTCTTACTCAACACTGAAAGCTCAACCTGGAAATTTGATTTCTCTTCTTCGACTTTTTCAAGCTCGGATGCGACTTGCCCGATTTTCGTATGCATTCCGGTTGCAGTAACAACGATTTTACCAACACCACCTGTCACGATGGTATTTTTCAAGACCATATCATGATTTCTCTTGTGTACGGCCTGTGATTCACCGGTAAGAATGGATTCGTCCAAATCCAGGTGAAATTCCTCGAGTACTGAACCATCTGCAGTGATCATATCTCCGGCTTCTACCAATAAGATATCACCAGGCACCACATGACTTGCGGGTATTTCCTGTTCGACTTGATCTCGAATAACCAAAGCTGAAGGAGAAGCCATTTTTTGCAATTCCTCAATGGTCTTTTCTGCATTGTAATCCTGGATGAAACCGAGTACCCCCGATAAGAAGACAATGGCCAGAATTAGAATGGTGTCGACAAGGTGAGGTTCCTGGCCGGGTAAATAGCCAATGACAAAGGAAATAATGGCTGCAGCCAACAGGACCAGGATCAAAGGTGAACTGAATTGACGGATCAGGATCATTAGGAAGCTACGTCTTTCCGATCGGGATATTTCATTCATCCCATAGGTATTCAATAAGATGGCTGCTTCTTTTGAAGACAGGCCAACGATCGAGTTTTGATCATGTGGATGTGCATTGACTTCTGGCATACTTGAAGTAGATCTTTTGAATATATTCTTGTTATCTGAGGTGAGACATGAGCTTCGTCAGTGATTTGAATGATAATTTTTTTGAAACTCTCCTTAACTCAGTGAAAATTTGATACAGATCAGCAAAACCGGTTGAGAGGCATCATTGAAGTCACCTGTTAAGCACCTTAGATTGATTCAGTAATTTTTTACTCAATCATTAAAAAGGAGGTTATAATGTCACTTTTAGTTAAATCACCTGGTTTCTTTTCGGAAATGCCCACCTTATTTTCAGATTTTTTTGATGATGACAGGCGACTAGCATTCGATGGAAACAGGTGGACTTCTAAAATTCCAGCCGCGAATATCCAGGAGAAAGATACGGAATACATTATCGAATTGGCTGCTCCTGGAATGGAGAAAAAAGATTTCCATGTCGATGTTGAAAATGGAAATCTGTGTATTCACTCGGAAAAAGAAAGTGAAAGCGAGGAAAAAGACAATGGCTATTCCCGAAAGGAGTTTAGCTATAGTTCCTTTTCAAGGTCCTTTGCTCTTCCGGACAATGTTATCGATGACAAAATCAATGCATCTTATAAAGACGGTGTTTTGACATTGACATTGCCTAAGAATAAAGAGGCCATCGCTCCCAAAAAGGAAATAAAGATTTCCTAGGCAGGAACACAAGCGGCTCCAATGAAGTAGGAGGACTAAGGTCCTCCTACTTTTCTTTCTGAAATTCTTAATGGAAGACAATGAACATATTAATACCTTTCAATTTTTCGCTTAGCTCATTAAGTGCCCTTCGATTTGGGATCAACCTGGCAAATGAAACAGGATCGAGAATAATAGTATTGCATTGCGGTGAATTGCATCTGCCTTCCTATGACCTTAGCTATACGGTTGGAGGAACGTCATTTACAATGTATACTGAAATGGTTTCTAAGCGATTCAAGAAACTACTGGAGGAGCTTCCAATAACCGGTGAAATCGAATTCGAAGTACAGCAAGCTGGTTTGATTGATGTAGCAAAAGAAATTATAGCAGACGATCAGGTGGACCTTGTTATTATGGGAGCTGGTGATTCAAAGGGTTTAACCAAAACATTGTTTGGGAATTTCACACTGGAGATGATGAGTGCTACCAGAATTCCTGTTATCGCAATATCCTCCGATTTTAGTGATTCTAATCTGAAAAATATATGCATTGCTTTTGATTTGTCTACAGAAAATGTTGAAGACCTTGAGATGGCAAAACATTTGGCTGTCCTTCATGATGCCAGGATACATTTCTTAAACGTCAGTGACAATCCGAAAGAAATGGACGAAGAACATTCACTTGATGTCCTGAACCTTTATGATTTCTTCAAAGGAATAGATCATGAATTCCATTTTTTGTCGTCTGAAGATGTGGATAAAACCATTGATGAGTTTATCAAGAAAAATGACATCAATATGCTTGTTCTACGCCCGGGCAATCATTGGCTTTTTGGAAAACTTTTCAGCCACACCCGTAGAGCACTTGCCCACCAGAAAATACCATTAATGACCATACATAAATGAAATTTGATGGAGGAGCTAGATAAGGGAGTATGGATAGATGAGAAGCAGGCCTGGATAGTTTACAGGAAGTTCAAACAAACAAACCTTAAGTCGGTTGGTTCGAAGGTAGATACCTATCATTTACGAGGCGGGTCCGGTTCATCAACACCCTATGGTTCCCAGGATACTGTGTCGGAAACAGGGTTATTGCGTCGGAGAAAACAACAGACGAGGCAGTTCTTTCAGCGGGTTATTAGCGAAATGCTACCTGCAAGGCGCATTTATATAACTGGTCCTGCAGAAGCGAAAATTGGGCTCAAAAAAGAAATCTCATCAATCAAGAACCTGTCATTGAAGTCAATGGTGGTGGAGTCGGCGGATCGTATGACGCCAAATCAATTTAAAGCTAAAGTGAAAGATTTTTTCGAAAAATGATAGAGCTCTCGCTGCGCTGATTTGAAATGGAAGGATTTCAACCTATTTCCTTTATAAACTGATAGACCCCATCTTTTTCTCTGATGGATATCATGGAGTTTATTACTATCTGAAGATAGGTTTATAAAAAAAAGATGAAGAATCTTATTGTGTTTCCACTCCTAATCAGCTTTCTATCGAGCTGCGTTGCTCCTATTTTTTTTGAAGAATCACAACCATCATTTGTAGAAAAAGAAGAAAGGTTTCCGGAACCCTACCTTGGCGAGTATCTCAACTATGAGGATTCAGCCAACCTGACAATTCTTGAGCGGACCATACTGATCGACGCTGACTGGACCGGAAATGAAACGCCAGATACCCTTTTTCATTTGAGTAATTCCAATGTTTTAAAACACTACAAAGGGAAATACTTTTTAAACTATAAGGACCTGGAAAATGACTGGGCACTTCACCTGATAGAACTCAATGGTGACATGCTTTCATTTTATTGCCTTAACCTGCCAGAGGATGAAGAAAAGATGGAGAAGTTCGGAAGCATTCGCAAGAAAAAAGATGAATGCGACGAAGTTGTAAAACTTGTTATTCGTCCAACAAAGAAGGGGTTTAAAAAGCTATTGAAGAAAAAGAACCTCATCAGAATTAGTGTCTATAGTAAATTAAACAACGAATGAAATCATGATCAGATTATTTCTCGCTTTTGTGATTTTTATTCATGGTGCCATTCACTTGCTCGGATTCATAAAGGCTTTTAATATTTCCAGAATTGACCATCAACTGACATTGAATGTATCCAGGACGATGGGCATTTTGTGGTTGCTGACGGGCGTACTGTTCTTTATTCTTACTTTTTTGTATCTCACGGGATATAAGAACTGGTACTACATTGCCGTTGCAGGAGCATTGATTTCTCAGTCACTAATTTTTGGTTTTTGGGCAGATGCTAAAGCAGCCTCATTGGTTAACCTGTTGATTCTAACGATCGCTTTTTTCGGTTATTCCACTTCGAATTTTGAAGGTCAGTATCAATCTGAAGTGAACAGGTATCTGGCCAGTCAGAATATTGAAAATGAGGACAACATCACTGAAGAAGACCTGGATCATTTGCCTCCACCCGTTAGAAAATACCTCAAGTATGTTGGGGTAGTTGGCAAACCCAGGATCAAAAATGTCAGCGTTGAATTTGAAGGGCGTATGAGAAAGAAAAATGGAGCCTGGTTTAAATTCTCATCTTCTCAATACAATTTCTTCGATAATCCCGCCAGGTTTTTCTTCATGAAAGCCCGATCAAATGGGTTACCAACAAATGGGTATCATTCATACGCGGATGAAGAGGCCAGCATGAAAATTAGATTGCTCTCTCAATTCGACGTTGTCGATATCAAAAGCGATGAACTCTTTGAAGCGGAGACTGTTACTTTTTTTAATGATATGTGTGTGCTTGCCCCCGGTTCCCTGATCGATCCCCGGATCAATTGGAAAACGATTGATGATACTACGGCTATGGCTAAATTCTCAAATCAGGGAGTGAGCATTAGTGCTACCCTGATCTTCAATCAAAAAGGACAACTTGTTAATTTCGTGTCGGATGATCGCTATGAAATTTCAGATATGAAAAAGTACAGGTTTTCGACTCCAATAGGTGAGTATAAGCTATTAAATGGATACAACCTTCCTACCTATGGCGATGCAATCTGGCACTTACCACAGGGCGATTTCGTGTATGGAAAATTTCAGATAAAAGACATTCAATACAATGCTTCTTTGAGGGAATAAGACTACCTGAATGTTAATGTGATTATTAAAGTTAGGGTTGTGATTTTCTTGTCAACTCGTTAACTTAGATTAAAGTACTAAAAGCAATTGGAACCAGCTGTAATCGATTGCTTTTCAAAGCCATGAAGGAATCACTCACCTCAGCTATATTTCCATTCATGAGTGATAATTTATTCCGTTTATTATTCAGTTCCACAACGGAAGGCATTATCCTTATAGACTTGCATGGTCAAATTCTTCTTACGAATAAGTATGTAGATGATATGTTCGGTTATCCGTCATCCGAGCTTAAGGGAAAACTTATAGATAAGCTCATTTCATCAAAGCACGGCCGTTCTTATGAGATATTCCAAAAGAAGAGTTTTCCAAATACTAAGACCGATAGCATAGAAGATCTACGTTTGATGGGGCTGAAAAAGAATGGTTCGCAATTCCCGATTACGATTCGAATGAATCAGTTCAGTTCAGATAATGAAGAATTTGTTTTTGTGTTCATAACAGGTAGGTCTAAGAAGAAAGAATTTGAGGACTCGAACAGGAAAGAGGGACAATTGAGTGAAAAGTATTTTGATATCGCTGAAGTCATACTGCTTGCCCTCAATGCCAAAGGGGAAATCACTGAAATTAACAGGAAAGGCTGTGAGGTTCTTGGGTATCTAGAAGAGGAATTGATTGGGGAAAATTGGATGAAATTATCCATAGAAAACAGCAAAGAGGAGAAGTTGGAAAAAGTCTTCAAAAGTGTACTTAGCGAGGATGACAGATATCAGACATACGATAATTGGGTAGTTACTAAGAGTGGGGAAAAGAGACTCATTCACTGGCAAAATACCATAGTTAAAGACCTGGGAGGTAAAGTGGTTGGGACGCTTAGTTCCGGAACTGACATTACGGAAAAGAATAAGATGATCAAAACTCTTGAAGAGAATGAAAAGAAACTAAGAGCTTATTCTAAAGATCTTGAAAAACAAGTGGAGAAACGAACAAGAGAGTTGGCAGAATCCCTTGAGAAAGAGAAAGGATTGAATGAAATGAAATCAAAGTTTGTTTCACTGGCTTCTCACGAATTTCGTACTCCGTTAAGCACCATTCTATCCTCTGCTTCCCTGATAGCGAAGTATCCCAAGGGAGACATGAATGAAAAGCGGTTGAAGCACGTGAATCGTATTAAATCATCCGTATCTCATTTGAATGGCATTCTGGAGGACTTCCTGTCATTGGATAAACTGGAAGAAGGTGGAATTCAGTGCGAACCGGAGGAATTTAATTTGCAAGAATTATTGGAAGAGGTGGTTTCAACCCTTGAAGAAATAATAAAACCCGGACAAAATCTTGAATTCAAATGTGACGGTAAACCTTGTGTGTTGCGTACCGACAAAAAGTTGGTGAGGAATATCCTTTATAATTTAACCTCAAATGCCTTGAAATATTCCCCTGAGAATAAACCTGTTGCAATCTCTACGCAATTAAAAAAGGAATACGTACTCATAGAAATCAGTGATGAAGGTATCGGGATACCGGTAGAAGAACATGAGCATCTGTTTACCAGGTTCTTTCGGGCAAGCAATACACAGGGATATCAGGGAACAGGCCTTGGCCTGAACATTGTGAAGAAATATGTTGATCTCCTTGGAGGTGAAATTTCCTTCGAAAGTGGCAGGGGGGAAGGCACCACATTCCGTGTCAAGTTTCCAGCCACTCTTACCGGATAACAAAAAAGGCGGGGATAACCCGCCTTTTGGATCGACAGAGAAGCCCCTGGGTTCTTCTGTCAATATCTATGTTTAATAAGTAGAATCAAGCTAGTGTTAAGTCCGGATAAATTCTATGACCTTGATTGTATAATGAGATGATTGTGATCATAAATCATCTCAGAGATCTCTATTAACTGCCTCCCGCTGAACTGGTCTTGATACCCAGTCATCAGGTCGAGGTATTTTCGAACCTCTAACAGAAATTTTTCTTTTTCTTCCTGACTTTGAGTTTGCTTGGCTCGCAAGGCGTTGACTTTAGCTCTTACATTGGCCCGATAGCATTTGTAATAGGCAAAAAGCTGCTCATCTTCGGGATTACTCATGATTGGAAATACCTCAAGATACTCACCCAAAAAAGCGTTGGAAAGTTCAATATTTCCGGTTGCTTCAAGGTCCATACATAAGAAAGCTATCTCATTGAGTATATCTATTTGTCTGAAACTGTCATTAAATTCAATACAATCAAAAAGGACAGGTTTCTTATATAAGAAAATGTTTTTGGCGTGAAGATCTCCGTGTAGGTCCCGAATGAATCCATACCGTACCCGGTTTTCCAGAAGATAAACATTACTGTTGATGAAGTGATGGCTTTCAAGAATTGCCTCGTTTATTTGCCGCTCAGCTGATAGCCCAATTTCGTCATATAAGAAATCCTTGACAGAACTGATGTCATCAAATTTTAGAGATAGCCCTCTTGTTGAAATTGGATTGCGTATTATTTCCGCATTTTGATGAAAGTCAGCAATCTTATGAGCAAGTTTTGACATGTGCTCTTTATTTACCAACCCATTCTCCAGCATTCGATCCATTTGAAAATCGGAATTCATTTTGAGCATCTTTACCCCATAGTCGAGAATTTCACCTTCCTTTTTTAATTGCACCTTATTGTTTTGCCTGTAGACAGGGACAACATCTAAATAAATGTCACTAAACCTGCTATTTAATTCAACTTCTCGTTCACAATAGAACTTTCGGTGATTCAGTTTGCTATAGTTGAGGAAAGAGTACCGGATTGGCTTCTTGAATTTGTAGGCAAACTCATGGGTAAGTATCATCCATGAAATGTGGGTCTCTATTAACCGTGCTTCTTCTTCGCTAGAAAGACTCTTTGTTAGTGCTTTTATTTCTACTGGTGTCATGATGCTTTGTTTAGTTTGATGTAATCAATTGCTTTGTCAAGCAATTCGTCCAGGTTGTGATTGGTAGAAGTGAGTTTGAGATGAGGTGAATTCATGGGTTGAAATTCTTGTTTCATTTTTTGATACACTTCAAAATTCGCGTCACTGAATTCCCTTTTTGTGTTTGTCCTTTCTTTTGTCAGGCTTTCAGAAGTAAATATCTCTACAAAACAGACCTGGTCTTTTCGGTAGCTATCGCACATCATCTCTCTGAATTTCCTCAGGTGAAATGTAGCATCCATGACCACATGATTCCCTTTCTCAAGCGCTGCTTCTCCCATTTCTGTCATTTTTTTATAAACCAACATTTTGGACCTCGGTGAATAATCACCATTCAGACCTAGTGCTATTCTGGTTCTATCAGAATTGATATATACCGCACCCATCAATTTCGCCAATCGTTCAGCGAAGTAACTTTTGCCTGAACCTGGTAAACCAAAAACTATCACGATCATATTAATTATCCTTTGCTCTGTCAACCTGGCTTTCAGCAGTCTGTGTGATGCGTTTATGGTAAGTTTTCTTTTCATTGATCAATTGCTGAAGTGCAACTGCTACTTTCTGATAACCAAGCGTCTTTGCATAGATGCTGGCAGCACCATAACATGCAGACTGAAAGCTATTGAGCCTGTTCAGTCCGTTTGCAATGTTGACGTCAACAATTTCAGGATTGCAGCTATATTCAGTCAAACAAATTATTTCCGCGATTAACGTTTCAAATTCTTCAGGTCTTACTTTTTCCATTGGTACCTCCAACTGTCTCAGAATCCGTTGCAGGACCCTACTTTGATTTCGTGTAAGACGCCTCAACGCCCTGATGGAGCGTGAGAGTTTCACACCTGAAATTTTTTCTTCAATGGTTGGAAGAACATCCAAAATCAGAATTTCAGTAACCAGGATCTCATTAAGTTGCTCATCCAATAACGCTTTCAGGCTTTTAGTGCTCATCTTATCCTTTTTTTGGAATAAATGAGCCTACGACATGAAATAGCTTCCATGATTCAAATCACCAAACACGATGATACTGGTCAGAGTTGTCCTGCATGTGTTAAGATACTTTAGCCTTAAATCCGCCGACTTATGAAAATAGGAATTGTAATTGGGAGAATCGGAGGAGTTGATGGAGTAGCGTTAGAAACAGAAAAATGGATTGAAGTATTTCATGAACTGGGACATGAAGTATTCATCCTCGCCGGCCAATTCGAAGAACGGGCCATCGATCATAAGCATGAAACCTTACTTCCGGTATTGTCTTTTTTTTCCCCTGAATGCCAATGGGGCCAGAATAAAGCCTTCTTTGCTCCGGATCCGGACCCTGAGCCCTTACTTCAGCATATCGAAATTGCTTCCAACAGGATAGCTGTTCACATTGTGAGGTGGATACAAGAAAAGAAGATTGATGTATTGTTGTCAGAGAATGCCTCTGCACTGGCATGCCATCTTTCCATGGGAATCGGAATAAGAAAAGCCATACAAAAAACGGGAATACCAGTTGTGACCCACGACCATGATTTTCACTGGGAGCGGGGGTTCCGGTATACCTCTCAGCACTATGAGGTGAATAAACTGATAAATAAAGAATTCCCGTTGCAATTGCCTGGAGTCAAGCATGCGGTTATTAACACCAATGCCCAAAGACACCTTAAAAAACATCATGACATAGATGCAATGGTTATTGCGAACGTGATGGATTTTGACCGACCTTTTGGTGTGATCAAGGAGGAGAACAAGAAACTTCACAAAGACCTCGGATTAAATGGTGATGATATTCCACTATTTCAAGTGACTCGCATCGTTGAACGGAAAGGAATTGAAGTCGCAATAGAACTAATTCATAGATTGGAGGACAAGCGAGTCAAGCTGGTAATCACAGGGAATTACAATGATGACCAGAAGGGCCAGTACTATCACAAACTGATTGAGGATATTCATGATCTATACCTGATGGATCAGGTCATTTTTGCCGATAAGTTAATCAGACATCATTCCTGGATAGGGAAGCATGAGAGCAGGGCATATTCGCTCTCGGATGCTTACGCCCACGCGAAAGCATGCACCTATTTCAGTGTATATGAAGGGTTTGGAAATGCTTTTATCGAATCCGTGATTGCCAAAAAACCCATTTTCGTCAATAATTATAAACCAGTTTTTTGGCCGGACATTGGTAGCAAAGGCTTCAAACTGGTGATGTTAGAAAACAATAACCTGACGGACAAAGCTGTAGAAGAAATAAGAGAAATACTGTACAATGAAAAGTTGAGTTCCGAAATAGCTGAGCATAATTATGAACTTGGTAAAAAGCATTTTTCTTATGACCTGCTCAGGGAAAAACTTCCCATTCTGTTCACCTTCTGAAAATCCAGCCTTCCTGATTTATCTCAGGAAACGGCGCTGACAGACCTCATACCAATTGCCATCATCAAGGGCTAGTTTAAGCATCTCACCAAACAGGCCACGATGAATCGAAGAAGGAGTGTTGACGGACTTATCAATGACTTAAAAAGCCGTAAGATCGAGACCTGGTTTGATCTTGGGATCTTTCTGGATTCTTTTCGTGAGGAACGAGCAATTCCACCCGTTACTTTTAATGGTTCTTTTAGCAAATTCAAACAGCACCTTCACGACGGTGGCATTGGGTTTATTACCTATCATTATTCCGTCGATGGAGTAACGATTGAGATTGAGAAGTACGCAGAAACATTTAGAAAACTGATACCGGGCATTCCTATTCACTACATCGCCGGGAAATTCTACCCGGAAGCCAGCCAATTGATTGATGATTCAAATCGTCTTGAGCTCAACGAAATAAGAGGGTTTGATAAGTGGCCATTGTACAAGCATTTCTACTTTACAAAACTTCATCGAGGGGGCAAGGTATACAATCAATTGATTCACGATCTCTGGAAAGAAACGCTGATCATTATTGAAAAATTAGGCCAGTACATTGAAGAAAAGAAAATCAACTTGCTGTACCTCGTCAATGTTAATTCGAATCCGGGCAACGTTTCGCTGAGCCTGGCGCTGGCGTTGTTGTCAGATGGGTTGGGAATTCCAGTAATAAATAACAACCATGATTTTTTCTGGGAGGGTGGTCACGACCCGATCACACGGGAAAAACAGAAATTACCGAACGGTCCAAGAGATTTCTTCTACAAGAATTTTGATGTCGGAGAATTTTTCTCTTTGATAGAGATTTTATTCCCATGGGAATCGAGAACATGGTTAAACCTGAATATCAATAGAGAGCAGAGTAATACTCTCATAGATACCAAAGGGCATAATCCCGCCAATGTGATGGAGATCAATACCGCGGTAGATACGCATAAATACATCAGTGTGACGAAACGAAACAATATTGAGAGTTTCAAGTACATCGAGTCCATGCTGGGCAACTACAAAAAGAAACTAAATGTCATAACTCCGATCGATGTTCTTTCAAGTCAAACAATTAAAGAGTCTGACACCAAGCCGATACTTATCGGTAACAAAAGGAAAAGAACCTTCGACTTTGTGGGCGATAACATTGTCCTGCTTCAACCCACCCGCATTATGCCAAGAAAGAGAATTGAAACGGATTTTAACCTTATCAAAAGACTGTTTGATAGTGAGAGCTTCACCAACAAGTTTTTAAGCAATCCAAAGTTGAAGTTAACACTGTTGGTTTCCGGTCCGATTCCTCTTGGTCAGTATAAGTACTTTTTGAAACTGGTAGGTGTTTTTTCAGGATGGCTGGATACAGTGCCTGAACACTTTCGGGACAGGGTATTCCTCGCATTCTTATTTAGTGAGTTCGATAAAGAACGATTTAGGGATGCAACCAACGGTCAAGTTGAGATGGCTGAGATTTATAACATCGCGTCGCTTGTTTTGCTTCCAAGTGAAACTGAAGGCAGGGGTCTGCCCATTATTGAGGCGGCAGCATGTGGTATTCCAATTTTCTGCAGGCGGTATTATCCGGTCAATGTGTATGCGGAGGTGATTGGAGAACACCTGGGCGAGCCTGAGCGATTTAAAGTGATGGAATTTGATGGGTTCAACATCACTGACAAGCTAGTTGAACAGATCACGGACAGAATTTTCTTCCCGCAAAATTTCACTGTTGAGACGTCTCACAATCAGCAAGTAGTGAAAAAGCGATTTAGTCTTGATTCGTTGCAGGAAAACCTGGAGAAGGTATTGCGTCGACTTCATTACCAGGTAAGCCCTAATAAAGGGTCGATGGCTACCCT
>JANQEC010000193.1 GCA_028278585.1 Cyclobacteriaceae bacterium
TCAATATCTCTTGTTCAAAATTTTGCTCTTCCTGGTCGATGACAAAATCTGTCAACTTTTTATTCGCCAGGGCAGTTTTCATCCTGGCTTCATTTCTGCCCCAGTTGATGATCGGAATATTAAGGCTGAGATTGAATACCTGCTGATTGTTTGGGTTTTGATAGGATTCATCTAGTGAACTTCCAGCACTGTTTAATCCAAAAGAGGCATTTAAATCCATTTGAAATCGCTCACCTTTGGCTTGTGCGACCTGCCGGTCTGCTTCCAGTCTCCGCCTTTCGAATGCGATAAAATCTGCGCGATTGCTGGTTGCATAAGAAAGAGCTGTTTGCTCCTCGACAGCAAACTCTGGAATCGACTCTGGCAGTGCGAGGTTGAAATCCTCATCTTCGTTTAAGCCAATGAATGTTCGAAGCGCCAATCGTGCACTTTGCAAATCAAGGTTCGCTTGTGCCACATCCTGCCTTGATCGCAAAAGTTGGAGCTCCACCTGGAGTAATTTATCTTCAGATGTGGTGCCAATGTTATACCGACCTTTTTCAATGTTGTAGATGGTGTCGTTGTTGGCGAGGTTGAAGGAGGCTATCTGGAGGTTAACCTGGGCATCCAGGTAATCAAAGAATCGTTCAACGGAGCTTCTTGAGACAAACTCCATTTCTTCTACATATCCTCGCTTGGATTCTTCGAATCTTAGCGGTTCTATCTTTTTGTCCCAAATCAACTGGTTAAATGCGAAAATTGGTTGATTCAATCGAATGTCAACCAAAGTGGTATTCCATTGCGTGATGTCCCGTGTGATATCATCAAATTGTCTTACCCTGGAATTCACAGATACGTTTCCTCCGGTGAGTGCAATGGGTTGAATTAAACCCAAATTAAGTGCCGAGCTGGTTTGTTCTCTGCTGATGAAAGAGATCGTTCCATCATCCAGTCGGTTTTGCAAAAAATCTCTGTTATATCCCGGGACGTTCCCACTGAGTGCCAATTGAGGGTTGTAATTAGATTTGAAAAACCTGTATTGCCAAAATCTATTTTCTTTCCGGGTCTCAGCTTGTTTCGCAACAGAAGATTGTTGTTGTGCCAGGTTAATGATCTGATCAAGTGAGTACTCGATCTGTGAGTAAGTGCTTAATGTGACAAGAAGTGATAGGGTGAAACTTAATAATCTATTCATATCTGAGACAGGTAATGGGGTCCTGAAGGGCGGCTTTTCTTGCAGGTGCAATCCCGAAGATCAAGCCTATAGAGGTAGCGACAAAAAATGAAATGAGAATGGAGCTAAAAGTAATGACTGTGGGGATATCCGCGAATCGGCTCACGGCCATAGCCATGAAAACTCCTAATAAAATCCCGATGAATCCACCTGTGATACTTATCATGATGGACTCGAACATGAACTGGTTGACAATATCCGACTTCTTGGCCCCGATGGACAACCTAAGTCCTATTTCCTTAATCCGCTCTAATACGGAGGCAAGCATAATATTCATAATGCCGATCCCACCGACAATCAGGGAAATGCCTGCTATGGCCCCCAGGACGTATCGAAATATGTCGTTTGTTCTTTGCTGTTGTTTTAGTAGCAGTTCCGGAATTTCAATTTCGAAATCAATGACTTCATTGTGTTTTCTTTCCAGCATTCGTGAGATAATCTCAGCAGTTTGTGTCATTTTTCCGGTTTTGGACACCTGGATCACAAGCTTATCCAGTTGATGGTAATTCTTTTGTGAAGGTGCCTCATCGCTATTAGAGGTAGAACCTCCGATAACCCTGAAATTTCCCGATGAACTTTGATTGGATGCACGTATCATTTCCTCTGTTAGGACCGCTCTATTCTTATATCGCAAGAGAACAGTCTGGAGTGGAGTGTATACATCCATATTGAAGTCCCTAATGCCGAGTTTGTTGATGCTTGACTCACTGACAAATCTTTCTTCGAGCACTCCTATAACTTTCAGCCACTTTGATCCACATTTTATTGATTTTCCTATGGGATTCTCTGATGCGAAGAATTTGGTTTTTATTGATTTTCCGATGATGCAAACAGCGGCACCATTTGTTAGTTGAGCTTCGTTAAACATTTTGCCTTCAGAGAGTTGGAAGTTGAAAATGTCAAAATAAGAAGGTTCAACTCCAACCAATTTCGCCGATCGTCGAATTCCCCCCTTGATGATGTAAGTGTCCAGTAGAATTTCAGGGCTAATTGAGGCCAGGCCAGGGATAGTTTTTTGGATTGAATTTTTGTCCGCAAGTGTAAGACCTGTTGAAAATTTCTTTTGTTCACTACTTTCCTCTTCTTCACTAAGATCTTCTTCTGTTTGCTCTACGATCGGCTTAATGATGATGTTGTTGACCCCAACGAGTTTGATTTGCTCCAGAATTTCCTTTTGAGCACCATTACCAATCGCCAGCATTGCAATTACAGCAGCGACACCGAAAATAATACCCAGGGCAGTCAGCATTGACCTGATCCGGTTTGCCAAAACAGCCTCCATTGCAATAAGGAGATTGGATAGTAGCCTATCTTTTATCATCGGGATTAAGAATTAGGTCGACCCCTTCTTGGTGGTTTTGGATTTGACCGGACTTCTTGCTCAGCCTTTTTATTTCTCAGGCCATCCATTTCCGGTAGAAGAACAACATCTTTATCCTCGAGTCCTGAGACATCTGACAAATAGAGCTTGTCATCTTTTTTGATGCCTCCAAGTAAGAGCACATAATCTGAATTTGCTTCTCCAACTTTTACTTCCTGCTTCACTACATTCAGCCCACTTTTTTTGTAAACGAACGTGATCGAATCATTTTGACTGTGTAAGCACTCCAGGGGAACAAAAAGACCTTCACTAACTGTTTTCGTGATAATCCTATTTCCTGTTGTCATTCCTGGCTTTAATAAGTCATCTGATCCGAATACTTCAATTTCCACTGCGAAAACTTTTGCATCAGAATTTGGTCGCTGTTCACCAACATTTGCAACCTTGATAACTTCTCCTTCTAAATTTTTATCTGGAAAAGCATCAAATCCAATTTCTACTTTTTGACCAGGTTTTACTTTTCGTATATCAACCTCATTTACATAGGTTTTGGAAAGCATTTTTGACAGATCAGGAAGTGTCGCCACAATTGGATCCCAGGCACCAATTTGCGAACCTTCTTTGACTGGTTTTCCATCCCAACTTTTTTTGTAAATCAGCATTCCATCCTCAGGAGCGATGATTGTGAACTCTTTTGCCAGGGCTTCAAGTCCATCCAATTCGTTGGTTTCTTTCCTCAGGTTGGCTGTTACCTCCTGCATTTTGGCAATGTTTTGCTCTTTCTTAATGGTATAGTTTTCTTTTGCCTGTTGCAATGACCTTTTGGCTTTCTCCAGTTCGATCTCCGCCTTTTGTATCGTTGCAGGCGGCTCAAATTGAGACTGATCAAGCACCAATTGCTTTTCTCTCACATCATACTCAAGGTTAATAAGTTCATCACGAGCTTCCCGCATCGTAAGTGCAGTATCTAGCTTTGTTTGGGTGAATTTGGATTGCTGCTGTTCAACCTCAATCTGTGAATCCTTGATCTTTCCTGTTAATTCTGACGGATCAAGGCGGGCAACGTATTGACCTTTTTCGACATACGTTCCTTCATCGATGATGTCCTGGATTGTGACGTTCCAAATTCTGTAATTTCTAAGCCCGGTAGGACCTGAAATTTTCACAGAGTTCTTAGCTTCAAGCGCACCTGATGTTGTTATATCAACAATGAATTCGCCTTCCTCGGGTGTTATCAGGATACTGTTTTCACCTTCAGACGAACTTCCTGATAAGACAAAAAACAGAATGATTAAGATGGCTGCACCTGAGCCAAACAGGAGTGCTTTTTTACTCATTTCTTCCTACCATTTAGTTTCTTCTATAAACATGTCAAAATTGATTAATGTTGCGAAGAAGGTCTTATTTAACGGTCAGCAAAAAGTGTACATTTCGTTCTATTCACTAAAGAGTTCACCCAGTCTTAAAAAGTTTCAAATTCGAAATTTAGCTTATTTACTACCAAGCCATGCTTCTCTTATTTTGGTCTGCTCTTCAGATAACGTCTCCAATGGTTCCAGTAAATGTTTTTCACTTGATTTGACCAGTATTGCCTTCGCTTTCAGTTTCACCTCTTTCATCTCTCCATCCACTTCTCTTCGAACCACCACTTTTACTTTTGCATTCTTTTTAGTCTCTGAATAATGGTTATCAAGTATACCGTTGATAGATTGTAAGGTTACATCCTCGCCATTCCACTTAACAAAAATATCTCCTTCCTGATATCCCATCTCTTTTCCGAAATCATTTAAGCTCGATGCATCCTGAATGAAAATTTCTTCATCGTCGTTGACACCGAAGCTGAACCGTCCTGTGGTTGCTACCATTTTTGAGTTTTCCGGAGAATAATTTATGCCGGCCCAACCCAACACTTCCTGGTATGGCAATGGCTCTATTCCTCCAACATGTTTTCTTAGAAATTCACCGACTTGTTCATTGGTGATCTTTTCAATCTCACCAAAGAGTTCATCATCTTTAAATGCTTTAAAAGGACCATATTTTTTTGACATCTCTCTCAATACCGCCTGAAGATCCTTTTCTCCATTGGTAGACTTAATGATCGTTAGGTCGAGGCACATGGCAATAAGTGCTCCGCCGCTATATACATCACCGTATCTTGCTTCATTTGCAGGCTCTAAAATTTTTGCACTAAACTCTGTGTAAGGGATGTCCACATTGTATTGATCCTGGGCATTCATTTTACCTTTCATTTCTGTGAGAAAGTCTTCAAGGCCATAAAGTCCGTATTTCACTTGTACATGATGAGAAGAGTATTCAGTAACCCCCTCGTATAACCATAAATGTTGACTCATTTTTGGCTCGATGTAATTAAAGTCGTGGATCTCTTCTGAGTGAATATTTAGCGGGGTTACAATGTGAAAAAACTCATGAGCAGCAACATCCTTAACCGTTTGACTTATTCGCTGCGGATCC
Source organism: Cyclobacteriaceae bacterium (assembly GCA_028278585.1). Classification (GTDB taxonomy): domain Bacteria; phylum Bacteroidota; class Bacteroidia; order Cytophagales; family Cyclobacteriaceae; genus Ekhidna. Next base: position 5,007 of record JANQEC010000193.1, read on the forward strand.
ATTTCAGGAAGTGTGTAAAGGGAAGAGTAAGAATGCTCTAAGGCTCCCCATGCATTAGAAATGGTGGGGCCATCAAATAAGTAAATGAGATAGGCATATCTATCTACAGGCAGCTTTCCTCCAAGGTATTCTGATTGAGCCTCCATCAGCTCATCAATGTTATCCATGACATCAGAGGCCGAAAGTTTTTTGTTTGGAGAATAAACCGAAACTAGAATTTTAGCTCCGGCAATGGTTTTAGAAACGGTATCAGGCTCACTGTACATGATTGGAGCATCTGCCAAAAAGTTGAAATTCTCCGCTGTGAACGTATCTGTAGTATTATCAGACTTGATTTTTTTTAGTGAGGTAGCACCATAAATAGCCTCATCATGTTTGATAGTTAATTCATAGGGATTGAACTTTAATCCATCAATGTAGCCGACAAACCCAAATGTGTTCATCACGTGCACGTTGTTTTGTGCATCGAGTCCCATTCCGCCTGGCTCGAAAATTTTATTGCTTCCGTACCCGTCAAATTCATCAAATGAATCATGGATCCAGTATTTTATTTTATTAAGTTTTGTTGCATCGCTGATTACCCACTTGTTTGTAGATGTTTTTTTAACATTAAGTTTATTGTCTTCTTTATCAAAAGCTCTTAGTTCAACAACGAACCTTCCGAAATCGGAAATGCTATAAGTTCCGGGGACGATTTTGGCCATGTGGTATTCCACTTCTTCAGATTCGATAGGCGGTACGATGACCTCAACAGGTACTTGATCATTTTGCACTTGGGTTAGGTCAATGGTGACTTTATATGGATCCTGAGCAAATAAATTCAGGGATATGGATAAGACGAATAAGACGAATAGTTTTTTCATATTTTGTTAATAATTTGATTTGCAAGTTTACTAGTAAGAACAGTTGGATAATTGGGAAAGTTGTTAATTTATATGAACGGCGTCTCGATCATCTTTATTTCAGACTACAGGTAATCCTTTTCTTAACATATTGCTTGGTCTCATATTTAGCCTTAACTTGGATTCACACTTAACTCCAAATACATGAAAAATATTGCATCACTATCCTTCATGCTTGTTTTGTCGGTAAGCCTTCAGGCCCAGACTTTAGACAGCATTTTTCAAACTATGAAATACAGAAACATCGGGCCATTCCGTGGTGGGAGATCTGTAACAGCAAGCGGCGTAATTGGGGATCCACTTACCTATTATATGGGTACAACAGGAGGAGGGCTTTGGAAAACCGAGGATGCCGGCCAGCGATGGTCTAATATTTCTGATGGCTTTTTCACCACAGGATCCGTAGGAGCAGTGGCGGTTTCTGAATCGGACCCCAATATCGTCTATTGCGGAATGGGCGAACATGCTCCACGTGGTGTGATGACATCTTATGGTGATGGCGTGTACAAATCTTTTGATGCAGGCAAAACCTGGAAAAAAATGGGGTTGGAAAAAACAAGACAGATTTCAAGGATTGTTATTCATCCTAAAAATCCTGATATCGTGTATGTGGCAGCTCAGGGGGCGGTAAACGGTCCCAATCCGGAGCGGGGAGTTTATAAATCGACTGATGGTGGTGTAACCTGGACAAGAGTTCTTTTTGTCAATAATCTCACCGGTTGTTCTGAATTGTCGATGGATATGAACAATCCGAATGTGATGTATGCAGCGATGTGGGAACATCAAAGGCTCCCGTGGAAAGTGATAAGCGGCGGACCCGGTAGCGGTCTTTACAAAACGACGGATGCAGGAAAAAGCTGGAAAAAGATTCATACCGGCTTGCCCAAAGAAATGGGAAAAATGGCCATTGCGGTATGTCGATCAAATTCGAATAAAGTCTATGCATTGATTGAAAGCGATACGGAAAAGGAGCAGGGAGGCTTGTTTGTATCACAAAACGGTGGCGACAACTGGTCCAAGGTCAGCGGTGATCACCGGCTCCTCCAAAGAGCTTGGTATTACATTGAAGTGTTTCCTGATCCAAACAATGACAATACGGTTTATGTACTCAGTGCCCCTGCTCTTCGCTCAATAGATGGAGGTAAAACCTGGGAACGAATAACAGGAACACATGGAGATTTTCACGACTTGTGGATCAACCCAAATAACTCCAATAACATGGTTATAGCCAATGATGGTGGAGCTGCCATTAGTTTCAATTTTGCCAAATCATGGTCCACACAGCAAAACATGCCGACCGCTCAGTTTTATCGAGTGAATGTCGACAATGCATTTCCGTATCGGATCTACGGAGGACAACAGGACAACACCTCAGTACGGATAGAAAGTAAAGCCTTGGGAAGAGGGAGCATTAGTACTCAAAACTGGACCTATTCAGCAGGAGGTGAAAGTGCTTTTTTAGCCTTCAACCCCGATGATCCGAGGTATGTTTTAGGTGGAAGTTACCTAAGCTCAATCGAAGTTCTGGATAATAAGTCGCTTGCAAGTACGGGTATCCCCACAGCACCTGTTCAGTACCTGGGCCGGGCAAGCAGGGACATGAAATATCGTTTTAACTGGAATTCGCCAATCGTTTGGTCAAAACATGAGCCAGGAACATTCTACCACGGAGCCCAGTACCTGCTAAGGACAAGAGACTTAGGTCAAACCTGGGAAGAGGTTTCGCCTGACCTGACAAGGAATGAAGATGAGAAACAAGGTAAGGGAGGAGGTCCGTATACCGTTGAAGCCGTAGGAGCTGAAAATTACGGGACCCTTAGCTACATTGCGGAATCACCGCATGAAAAAGGTGTGATCTGGACAGGGAGTGATGATGGACTGGTCCAACTCACACGAGATGGAGGAACAACCTGGACGAATGTGACGCCTAAAGGCCTTCCTGAGACCCTGATTAACTCAATTGAGATCTCACCTAATGAACCTGCAACCGCATATATTGCAACCACACGGTACAAATTTAATGATCTTAAACCTGCGCTTTATAAGACTACCAATTATGGCAAGTCCTGGACGAATATTACCAATGGGATTCCTGATGGAGCGTATACACGTGTGGTTAGAGAAGACGAAAAAGCGAAAGATTTACTGTACGCAGGAACCGAGACTGGAATTTATATTTCCTGGAATGGAGGGAAAAACTGGGAATTGTTTAACCTGAATTTTCCAGTTACCCCGGTAACAGATATGATCGTTCGTCATGGGGACCTTGTAGTTGCTACTGCTGGTCGTTCATTTTGGATCTTGGATGATCTTGAGCTAGTTCGTCAGTTTAAAAAAGGAAGTAATGAACTTACTCTTTACAAGCCTGAGGATGCGATGCTAGGGAATTGGGGTAGTCCGCTGAACGGAAATTCCAGTGATGGCACACATCCCTTTGATGGCATAAATCCGGCAAATGGACTTGTCATCTACTATCAATTACCTGAACTGGATAAGGAGACAGATATCACACTCCAAATAAAGGATTCAAATGGTCAATTAGTTCGATCAATTAGTTCAATGAAAGATGAGGAATTTGTCCGATATGATGGTGGCCCTTCATCCGAACCAACATTAACTAAGAAAAAAGGAATCAACCGATTTGTTTGGGACCTTCGGTATCCAACGATGACAGGAGCCCCAAAGGCGTATATAGAAGGGAGCTTTAGAGGACATAAAGCATCACCTGGTAGCTACAGCATGACATTGAAGGTAGGTGACCAATTGGTAAATACCAATTTTAAAATCCTTCCTAATCCACTGTATGAGATTACAGAAGCCGATTATTCAGCATATCATGCCTTTATGCTGGCATTGCAAGCCAACTTTAATGACATGCACAAGAAAGTCAATGCCATGATGAAAATGCAGACTCGACTGAAAGATGTGCTGAAAGACCTCCCTGATGGAGAAGATTACATTTCATTGAAAGAAAAAGGCGAAACGTTAATTGATAAAATGAAAACCTGGGATAAAGACATGGTACAACGCAAGTCAAAGGCCTATGATGATGTGGTAAATTATCCAAATAAGTTTACCGCAGAGTACATTTTCCTTATCAATTCCGCGGAAAGTGATATCCCGAGAGTAAATCAACCGTCAAAGGATAGAAGGGATGAATTAAATGCTCAGTGGGAAAAACTCAACGCAAGGGCTGTTGAAATTATGGAAACGGATGTACCGGCCTATAATAAACAACTTACAGAAGCAGGTATTGGGGTTGTGAGGTAGAATGGGACTGTTCATTCTAGGTTATGCTGAACTTGTTTCAGCATCTTCTAAAAGAAAGTGGTCTCTGTCGAAGACCCTGAAATAAGTTCAGGGTCTCAAAGTCACATGTACCTACTCATATCTAAGAAACTCGACCGGGTTCAAAACCATTGTTTTGTACAGTTTCCGGGTGATGGCAGTCATTGCGACTAGCAAGGTTACCAAAGTAGAAACAGGACTCATCCAAAGCAGGTTACTCAAATTGACCTGGTAGATAAAATCCTGGACCCAACTTTGAGCAATGAAGTAAGAGACAGGTATGGAAAGAAGATTTCCAATTACGATCCAACTGACCAATTGATAGGACAATTTCCCGAAAATGTGTGCCTGGCTTCCACCCAGGGTTTTTCGAATGACAATTTCTTTGATCTTCGAATTGATAACGAAAATGCTAAGAGCAAGTAGCCCGAGAATAGAAATAGAGAATGCAATCAGTGTCGCATAAGTTATGATTGTCTGAGCACGGAGCTCTGTCTTATATGTTTGATCAAACTGATCATCCAGGAATTGGTAATCGAACACATACATTGGATCAATACCAGACAATACATTTTCTATTTCACCAAGACTGCCCTGGACATTCTCAGCACCAATTTTAATCATCAGTGTAAGGTTATAAGGCTCCTCAATATTGATGGCCAGTGGATTTACTCGATGATGGAATGATCGGTAATGAAAATCCTTCACTACTCCCACAACTTTTCCAACCCTGCTGCTCATATTGATCACCTGACCTATTGGGTTTGTACCATCGGAAAAGAGTTTGTTTGCTGCAGTTTCATTAAGTATAAATTGTGTTTCTCCACCCAATGTGGTAATGGTAAAATCCCTACCTGAAATGAATTCCAGATCGAGAGTTTTGGCATAGCCGTTAATTGTTCTAATGTGTGCGATGGAAATACCCTCATCCTCGGTTTGTCCCTCCCTATGCACAAATTGTCCACTTGCACCACCGCCAGGTGCACTCTGTGATCCTGCCACGCTTAATATGCCGGGGTATTGCTCGAGTTGAGTCTTTATCTGTTGGTACGACTCTTTATGGTCTTCATTTAGGTTGTTAATCATCACTACCTGGTCTGAATCATAACCGGTAGGCTGATTCTTGAGGAAATTCATTTGAAAGTTTACAAACAAAATGGTTGTGAGAAGTGAAGTAGTAACAAAAAACTGAAAGACCACCAATGAAACAGTCAATCTGCCAAGCTTCTTTTGTTTTAATTCTTGCTGGGTAACTGACTTGAGTCGGTTTAGTTTAATGGAAGGGATAATTCCCGCAATGGTCCCAATCAAAAGAAGACCGGAAATGTAGACCAACCAAAAAGCAAAGCTCCACTTACCAATGGTAAGAATATCATTTCCTAAGAGAGCACTAGCATTGGAATTATAGAACAAGTCGAGAAGTAAGATTGCAAAAGCACCTGAAAAGCATATAATGATTAATGACTCCAACATTCCCTGCTTCAAAAGCACATTTTTACCAGCTCCCATTATTTTCTTTATTCTAAGCTCAGGAGTTCTACTGTGGTTGTTAGCGATTTGTAGATTGACATAGTTAATAATGGCCAGACCCAGGACCAACAGTGCTATGGTAATAATGATTATGAGCAGTTGCCTGTTGCCGTTACCCGTCCTGTTTTGAGCCCTGTCATCAAGGTAGGTGTCCTTAAGTGGGAGTAAATAATTATCCGATTCATACATTGGCCATCGATTGTCCAGTATATCATTGTAATGTTCCTGCAACAATCTGACCGTAGACTCTGCATCTGTATTTTCTTTTAGAAGAACATAGGTCTCGACCTCCAATCCTCCATTTTCAAGATCTTCGAAGAATGGATCGGCTACTACCGGAAGCGCGACATCAAACTGAAAAACTGTGCTATACGGTATGTCAGCAACTGCCTGAATCACATAAGTGATTTCTTCGATTTTAATTTGTGTCCCAATCGGATCTTTTACATTGAGTCGATCTGCATACTTCTTACTTATGATGGCACTGTTGGGTGAATTAAAAACCTTGTTGTTAACACCGGGAAAATCAAACAATTCAAAGAAAGAGTAATCGACCTGCAAGATCCTGGTGTTGTTTATTCTATTTTGCTCTATATCGACCTCCATAATACTTGGTCCGTATAGACGTGCTGTATTTTCTACCTGGGGAAATTTTTCCCGATACTCTTTTGCCAGGGTTCCGAAAGTGATCCCAAAAGTGCCCGTACTTCCAGGGCTAAAGGCTACTTTGCTAAAGACTTTATAGATCCTATCCGACTTAGCATGATAATGATCATAAGTAGATTCCTGGACGAAATAGTTGAGCAAGACAATGCAAACGAAGATCCCAATTGTGAGACCTATTGTGTTAATGATAGTGCCCAGTTTGTTCTTGAAGATCCTTCTTAAGGTGAATTTTAAATCGGTCAACATGGGAATTGGGTTTTAGTTGTTTAAATAATACCAATCCTCATGCCATTGGTTACAACTTGTTGGTTTTCAGTTATTAACTTATAATTCGTTATGCTCTAAAACGTTCGTTTTCGGCCGGTTAAGAGATTAATACGAACATAAAAAACCGTTTATATCATTTTTCAAAAGGTTCACTGGCTTTTCTTAGTAAACCACCTCGCATGACATGAGAGATTGACCTCATGTTTTTGATATCTTCAGCAGGGTCGCTCTCAAGGACGATCAGATCTGCCATTTTTCCTGTAGCCAGCGTTCCAAAATCATTCGATCGATCCATGGCAACAGCACCATTTTTTGTAGCCATTACGATAAGGTCTTTGGCCGAAATGCCAGCTCTTTGCATTGCCTCCATTTCATCATAGATAGAAATCCCATGAACAGTACCCGGATTGCCTGCATCTGTACCTACTGCTATCAACGCTCCGGCATCATACAATTTCTTGAGGTTAATAGCCATCAACTTTTCCCTCTGATCCAAAATGGATTCGAATCGAGCTACGCTATTCTCCAATGAGCCTACATTGAAAAACTTTTGAAACAATGATGCATTCTCAAGCATGTTCCTGGTTTTGGCATCTATGGTGTTATTTGGATCATTCATGATGAATTCCTCACCTAATATGGCTCTGTATGTGTTATAGTACCCCCGCCCGACAATGAGCGTAGGAGTGTATACCGTTCCATTAGATTTCATCAGATCGATGAATTCCTGGTCTACTTCAACATTCTGAACACTGTGCACAAGCAATTTCGCATTAAGTTCCAAAGCCAGTTTTGCTTGATCCAATGCGGTAGAATGAACAATCAATTTGTTGTCTTGCTTTTCAACCTCATCCGCAACTGCTCTGATCTTTTTAATAAACGCCGGGTCATCAGGTCGCATGGACCAGATCTTGATGCCTGTTGATCCATTCAGGCTGTTTTCTTGCACAACCTTTCTTCCTTGTTCTTCAGAAGCCAAATGCTGCATGGTTTTTTCATTCGGAGTATTGAATGTTGAAATTCGTTCCTCAGAGGCTGGGGTGATTAAGGCCCCAGCTGCAGCCACATGAGGAGCGTTCAAGTTATTCTCTGCCGTTTTCTGTAAATCGATGCTCCAATTGAAACCTCCAACATCATAAACTGCAGTGATGCCCGAACGAAGGTAAGCTTCAAAGTATCTCTCAGGATTATTTCGTTGATAGGCTTGAACTTCAATATAGGAGAGGGTGTCTCGTACATCACCCGCATCTGGTCTCGAATCGAAAAAAGCGGTTTGAAAAAAATGAACATGTGCATCCACCAAGCCGGGGGTAATAAACTTTCCGGAAAGATCTATCACTTGCCCATTTGGTGGAACATCGATACCTGGTCCGCCGATCGCTTCTATTCGATCATCTTTCACAATGATGATACCATTGGAAATTGAATTACCATCTCCATCGTGGATCGTAGCGCCTTTGAGTACCTGGATGTTAGACTCCTGTGACTGTACTATGTTACACTGTGTTACTAGAAATGCAAGAAGCACAAGGAGGGTAATTTGCTGTTTTTTCATCTATCTGTAATTTGAATTACTCACTGCCTTCAATTTTCTTTTCAATGTCAATCTTCATGTCCAGTTTGTTCAGCTTTTCATTGAACGCTTTGATGTCCTCATTTATCAATTTTTCAAATTGCTCTTGAGAATCTGTTAGCCTTGAAGAAAGCACTTCAGCAACTTCCCCTTGCTGATCAGTAGGACGAAAGTCAATTCCGCTTGCACTAAGGTCGCTGGCAAGGGCGCTTAGCCGACCATACAGCTTCATTGGGGACCGAAAAGCATCTTCCCGTGCTCCCGTGAGGTGAATATCATATAATGTACCTACAATAGTTGTAGAGATATCTGCAAGTCTTTCGGCTTCTTTTATGTCAGCCCTTTTCTGGAGTGAAGGTGTCAATTCATTCAATTCAGCTCGTATGATCTCTATTTTATTGATCATCGAAACCGCAAGGTTCATGGCGTCCCTCAATTCCAGCGAAAGTCCTACTTGTGCCTTTATGTCATCAATAGTTCCATCCGTACCCGGATCCTTTAGCACGGTAAGTTCTTTTGTATAAGTGCTTTCATCAATCTGGATTCGAGCTTTGTACTTCCCAGGCACAACTCTTGGCCCGAACTGTCCACGCCAAAGATCCAGATCCCAGGTGACCAATGGTCGCCAACCTTCACCATTGAGCTGAACCCAGGGACGTCCGGGAGGCAGCGTTCTTAAACGAGGTTTAAATGTGGGTTCATATCTTAGGTCCCACATCATGCGATTTACCCCAGCGTTGGTTGATCCTTGAATTGTTCGCACGATTTCCTCATTATCGTCTACTATTTCAATGGTTACTTCTTTTGATGTCGTATCGGGGAGGTAATAGTTGATTGGAGTTCCGTAGCGTGGATTTCTTCCGGAGTTGAAGCTACGACCATCGGTCTTTATGCTTTCTTTATTGCTATATCGATACGAGTCTCGAAGGTCGAAGACCTGGATCTGATCACTTTTGGATGTGTCAAATTGCCGAAGGGCTGAGAGATCATCAAGTATGTAATAGCCCCGCCCATAAGTGCCTACGACCAGATCATCAAATCGCTCCTGTATGGTTAGCCAATAAACTGGAGCAGGAGGTAGGTTGTTTTTGAGTCGCATCCAGTCTGCCCCGTCATTGTGACTGATATAGATCCCGTTATCAACCCCTAAGTATAACATACCCTGTTTCTTTGGATCTTCCACAATTACATGCGCGAAACTGTGAACCGTTTGCGGAACCCCGTTTGAAATCTTTGTCCAGTTTTCGCCATAGTTTTCCGTTTTGAAAACATAGGTCCCAAAATCACCCATTTGATGAAGGTCAACCGTGATGTAAGCGGTTCCTTTCTTGTATTTTGATGGAAATATATTGGCGATTGTTCCCCATGGTGGGAGATTGGGGATATTGGCGGTCAAATTCGTCCAGCTCTTTCCTCCATCCCGGGTCAATTGCACTTGGCCATCATTACTGCCTACCCAGATATGCCCAGGCTCAATTGGAGACTCTTCGATGGCAAAAAGTGTGGCTCCATCAAAGGTCATCAGGTTATCAATAGCGACACCACCTGAGCTTTGTTGATGATCCTTTCGATTCAATGTCAAATCAGGGCTGATCACTTGCCAGCTTTGCCCACCGTCATCGGATTGATGAACAAACTGGCTGCCAACATAGACTCGATGCTTGACAGATGTAGAAAAACTCAAAGGGAAATTCCAGTGCCATCTATACTTAAGATCTGCCGGTCGCCAGCCATAACTTGCTTCCGGCCAAACCCTTACTTCCCGGGCATAGCCTGTTTTCAAATCGTATCGTTCCAACCCTCCGTCGTAGCAGCCTGACCAAACAATTGTATTGTCGTTAGGATCCGGTTTGGCAAATCCACTCTCACAGCCACCGACACCATGCCACAGCCCAACAGGAATGTAGCCTTGCAAGCTATTACTTGGTCCACGATACGACCAGCCATCTTGACGGTTGCCATAAACGTAGTAAGGGATCTGATCGTCCACTGAAACATGATACATCTGTGCGATGGGAAGCACCACTCGTTGAAATGATTTCCCTCGATTAAGGCTCATACTGGCACAACCATCGTGAGCAACCATCATTCGATCAGGCATAGTGGGGTCAATCCACATGTCGTGGTTGTCACCACCACCACGAGGTGGTCGTTTCATTAGGGTTTTTCCACCATCTTCTGATTTGCTAAAACGTACGCTTAGAAAATAGATCTCCTCAGGATTATCTGGAGCTACTGCAATCCTGGTATAGTATGGGGCACGCTCATTCATTGTATGGTCCTGACTCATTAAGGTCCAGGTAGCTCCTTTATCATTGGATCGCCATAGTTCAGGACTGTTGATCTCGAATAAGGCGTAAACTACATTGGGTTGGCTGTGGCAGAGTGCGACCGCTGTTTTTCCGACGGGTCTTTTATCACCTCCTGGTAATCCATTTTTGGTCATTGGCTCCCAGGAATCTCCTCCATCTGTGGATTTGTATATTCCACCGCCTGAACCTCCGCTTCGTAATCCCCAGGTATTGATATGAACAGACCACATAGCAGCATAGAGTGTATTTGGGTCTTGTGGATCAATGGTGATATCAGATGCTCCCGTTCCTTCGTCAACAAAAAGAACACGTTCCCAGGTTTCTCCTCCATTCTTTGTTCTGTACACTCCTCGATCCTGCTGTTGTCCATAGGTGTGACCAAGTGCTGCAGCATAGACGATATCATCGTTTGTGGGATGAATCACAATTTTTCCAATTCGTCCGGTTTTTTCCAACCCTTTCCTTTCCCAGGTTTTTCCTGCGTTAGTAGACTTGTAAATGCCATCCCCCATGGCATGAGCAGGTCGTATCACGAAGGTTTCTCCTGTACCCATC
>JANQEC010000194.1 GCA_028278585.1 Cyclobacteriaceae bacterium
CGCTGTATTCTCATCTCTTAGAACCATTTTTAGATCAATCGCAGCGTTGATTTCTGCTAGCTTCGCTATCACAGGAACAGAATTCGCAGCATCACCGCACCAACTTTCAGTAATCAGCAGCCAGGTATGTTTCTCAGAAATATTACTTAAACCCGCTACAAGTTGTTCATTCAATTGTACCGTTTTTGTGATTCTCTTGCTACGCTGGGCATTTAGTTTGGTATAGTGTACCAGGTCTTCGCTCCTGGTCGGGCCAGTTGTTTTTTCTTCCCTGGCATAGGTTTGAAGCAAATCACTATATTCTTCGTATGAAATTGAGTTCTGAAGAGATGACTCAATAATTTCATCTAATGCTAAAGTCTCCATGAAAGCCAGACATAATTATACTGGCAGTCGTTCCTTATGAATCAGGATAATTGAATAAATATCAAGCAGCTGACTTTTTACATATGAATGGGACGATTCTCGGTAGCTGCAAGTGCAGCTTCCTTAAATGCTTCCATGTAGGTCGGATGTGCATGTGACATTCGTGCAATATCCTCTGCAGAAGCACGATATTCCATAGCAGTTACGCCAGCAGCAATCATATCAGCTGCTCTTGCTCCTATAATATGGACGCCCAGAACTTCATCGGTCTGTTTATCCGCAAGGATCTTGACTAGTCCATCGGTATCCATGCTCGCCCTAGCTCGTCCTAGTGCTTTGTATGGAAATTTGCCTGTTTTGTAGGCCCGTCCCTGGTCCTTTAATTGCTCCTCTGTGTATCCAACTGAAGCTACCTCTGGCCAGGTGTAAACCACACCAGGGATCAGGTTATAATTGATGTGAGGTTTTTGTCCCATGATTGACTCTGCTACAAAGACTCCTTCTTCCTCAGCTTTATGAGCCAGCATGGCTCCTTTTACCACATCACCTATAGCATAAATATTTTCAACATTGGTCCGAAGATGACCATCCACTTCCACTCTTCCCCCTTCGTCCATTTTCACACCTGCATTTTCCAACCCTAAACCATCTGTATACGGTCTTCGCCCAATTGACACAAGACAATAATCCCCTTTCAACTCAACAATCTCCCCTTTTTTATTCTCTGCTTTAACAGTAATTGTTTTCGCTTTTTTATCAACAGCCGTCACTTTATGGCCAAGGTAAAAATCAAACCCAATTCCTTTCAAAGACTTTTGAAGTTCCTTGCCCATCGTGCCATCCATTGTGGGAATAATGCTATCAAGAAATTCGACAACAGACACCTTGGAGCCTAACCGGGCGTAAACAGAGCCGAGTTCCACGCCAATTACTCCACCTCCAATGATAATCATATGTTTTGGCACTTCCTTCAATTCAAGGGCTTCAGTGCTTGTAATCACTCGGTCTTTGTCCAGCTTAATAAAAGGAAGATTTGCTGGTTTGGACCCAGTAGCTATGATCACTTTCTCTGTAGTAATTTTTTGCTTCTTTTTTCCATCAATCTGAATCGTGTTCTTATCCACAAAACTTCCCATTCCATGAAAAACGTCAATTTTGTTTTTGTTCATCAGGTAATCAATCCCTTCAACATTTTGTTTGACAACATCTGCCTTCCTGTCAATCATTTGTTTCAAATTGACTTTGGGTTTAGGTATATCAATTCCATGAGTTTTGAAGGTGTGCTCAGCATTGTGAAAATGTTCTGATGAGTCCAACAATGCTTTTGAAGGAATACATCCTACGTTCAAGCATGTTCCACCTAACGTGTCATATTTTTCGATGATAGCCGTCTTTAATCCCAGCTGTGCACATCGAATAGCGGCAACATAACCCCCGGGACCTGAACCAATAACTACAACCTGATAATCCATATGTATCGTATTTAGATTTTGGTAATTTGACTCAGGTAAATTTCTTCTTTAACATATGAAGCATCTTACCAATTGAGTTTAGTTCACCAAGTATATTTTCTATAATTTTTTCTTCTGTAAAATTTAATCTGGCTGAAAGCAATAGTTGAGTTTCTAATTCAAAAACAGAACCTACCGATATAGATAAGAAATTAGTAAACTCTTTGTTACTATTTCGCCCAGCTCCTTCTGCGATATTCGAAAGAATAGACACAGAATATCTCCTCATTTGAGAAATCAATCCATATTTTTCTTCTTGTGAAAAATGGTTCGTGATATTGTAAACATCTTCAGCTAATTTCATTGATTTCTCCCAAACTTCTAATTTCTTAAAATCGTGCATCCAACTACCAACTACCAATATCTAAACTCCAAGCAAAAGGCGCGTCGGATCTTCTAATAACTGTTTCACTCGGACAAGAAAACTGACAGATTCTCTTCCATCGATGATTCGGTGATCGTAAGATAAGGCCACATACATCATTGGTCTGACGACCACTTCTCCATTCTCGACAACTGCCCGTTGCACAATGTTGTGCATCCCTAAAATGGCTGACTGTGGTGCATTGATAATAGGTGTTGACATCATTGAACCAAACACTCCGCCATTGGTTATCGTGAAGGTTCCGCCCTCCATTTCTTCAATACTTAGCTTATTATCTCTCGCCTTTGTGGCAAGTCGAATAACCTCTTTCTCTATCTGAACAAAATTCAAAGATTCTGCATTTCGAATAACTGGCACCACCAGTCCTTTTGGCGCTGAAACGGCAATCGAAATGTCACAATAATCATTGTAGACCATCTCGTTTCCATCAATCATTCCATTCACCGCAGGCCACTCCTGAAGTGCTACACAGCAAGCTTTTGTGAAAAAGGACATAAAACCAAGCCCTACTTCATTCTTTTCCTTGAACTCCTCCTTGTATTTTTTCCTGATGTCCATGATCGGCTTCATATTCACCTCATTGAAGGTGGTGAGCATGGCAGTCTCGTTCTTAACTGATACCAACCTTCTTGAGACGGTTTTCCTCAGTGAAGACATCTTCTCTCTTCGTTGCTCACGCGAAATTGCTCCTCCAAGCTGTGGTGCTTCAAATTGCGGAGCAGAAGGTCTCGCTGCTTCTGCAACAGGTGCTGATTTCTGTGCACTTGCCGCATCTTCTTTGGTAATCCTTCCATCGCGTCCGGTTCCTTTTACATCTGACGCCGATATCCCTTTTTCATCTAGTATTTTGGCAGCTGCGGGTGAAGCGTGACCAGTAGCATAGGTCTCGGAGCCACTTTGTGTAGGTGCTGCTTGAGTTGCTGATGCATCAGGTGTTGAAGCCTTTGGAGCAGGAGCTCCACCTTCAGTCACTTCAATTTTGCAAATCAAAGCTCCGATCTCCAATGTATCTCCCTCTTGAGCTACGATCTTTAGTATTCCCTGTGCTTCAGCAGTCAGGTCAAATGTTGCTTTGTCTGATTCGATCTCTGCAATGTTCTCATCAAGCTCAACAAAGTCGCCATCACTCTTTTGCCAGGTTGAAAGTGTCACCTCTGTTATAGATTCTCCCACTGCCGGAACTTTCATCTCCAATACTTCGCCAGTAGCTTTTGATTCGCCAGTTGCCACAGGCGCAGGCTCAGTTGAAGTTTCGGCAGGCGCCGTGGATCCACCAGCTGCACCCTCTTCTATCTCGCACAACACAGCTCCAATTTCAAGAGTGTCGCCTTCCTGTGCTTTTATTGATAGCTTCCCAGCTGCTTCAGCGGTGACCTCAAAAGTTGCCTTGTCGGATTCTAGCTCGCAGATCACCTCATCCATCTCCACGAAATCTCCATCGTTTTTTGACCATGATGATACTGTAACTTCAGTAATGGATTCACCAACGGCCGGCACTTTCATTTCTAAACTCATTTCTTTATTTCGTTTATCATTTTTATTGTGTCCAGCTTTAAGCTGGTTTTAAATCGAATGCTTTTTCTACTAATTCAGCTTGTTCTTGCTTATGAACTTTTGCAAACCCGGTTGCTGGTGAGGAACTCATCTTTCTGGCAATCACCTCCATTTTCAGGTTCACACAACCTAGCAAATAACTCCATGCTCCCATGTTTTCAGGTTCCTCCTGGACCCAAACCAGTTTTGCCTTCGGATACTTCTTAATTAAAGCGTCAACTTGTTTTTGTGGGAATGGGGAGACCTGTTCGATTCTCACAACAGCGATATCTTTCGCCTTTCTCTTTTGCTGCTCCTCGAGCAGATCAAAATATACTTTTCCGGTACAGAAGAGTATCTTTTTTACACTCTTCGCTGTAACATACGTATCAGGAATTACCTCTCTGAACTTGCCAGAGGTAAACTCTTTCAAGGGAGATGATACTCCGGGATGCCTCAATAAAGACTTGGGAGAAAATATGATCGCAGGTTTTCTGAACTCCCAGGTTACCTGTCTGCGCATTAAATGGAAAATATTTGCCGAGGTGGTCAGATTAGCAATAATCACGTTTTCACCAGCAGCCATCTGAAGAAATCGCTCCATTCTTGCACTTGAGTGTTCCGGACCTTGCCCTTCATATCCATGTGGCAGTAGCATAACAAGTCCATTCATCCGTTGCCACTTGCTTTCGGCACTCATAATAAACTGATCAATCATAATCTGTGCGCCATTTGCAAAATCACCGAACTGGGCTTCCCATATCACAAGTGCATTAGGTGTAGCCATCGCATATCCATACTCAAAGCCAAGAACTCCATATTCCGAAAGCAATGAATTATAAATTCTAAATGGTTCTTGTTTCGCATCTATATGGTTCAGTCCACTATACGGCTCGTTCGTAGTAGAATCAAAAAAGTAGGCATGACGATGTGAAAATGTTCCCCTCTTAACATCTTGTCCTGACATTCGAACTATTTTTCCATCCGCAAGAATTGAACCATACGCAAGTAACTCTGCATCAGCCCAACCTAGTTCTTTTTTCTCGTAGAAATTAGCATTACGATCCTTCAGCAATTTTTCAATCTGACGAAGAGGCTTAAATCCTTTTGGCACTTCCGTGATCGCTTTGGCAACTTTCTTAACCATAGCGTCAGAGATACTGGTGTCAGGTGAAGCTTCAAAATCTTTTGCTTTGGACCTCCTCAAATGATGCCACTCTTCTTCAATTTTTTGAGGTTTGTATGGCAAAGGTCGTTGTTTGATTTCATTCAGGTGATCCTGAAGCTGCGCCTTGAAATCTTTGTCCAATTTCTGAATTGCTGCGTCATCAAGCACCTTACGCTCTGTCAATTGCTTTACATAGATCTCCCTAGGATTAGGATGCTTGGCTATCGCATTATACAGCTTTGGTTGTGTGAATTTTGGCTCATCACTCTCATTGTGACCATGCCTTCTATAGCAAAGCATATCAATGAAAATGTCTTTCTTGAATTTTTGTCGATACTCTATTGCAAGATTCGCGCAGAAATTAACCGCCTCTGCATCATCTCCATTCACATGAAGAATCGGGGCATCTACAATCTTTGCAAGGTCGGTACAATAAATACTTGAGCGACCATCTCCAAAATCCGTTGTGAATCCTACCTGGTTATTTATGACAAAATGGATCGTCCCCCCAGTCATATACCCGTCGAGCATAGACATTTGTATACACTCGTAAACGATTCCCTGACCTGAAGCCGCAGCGTCTCCATGAATTAGAATGGGTACTGCTTTAGACATATTACCTCGATGCTCATCATCTATCTGTGCCCGTGTATAGCCAAGCACAACTGGATCAACAGCTTCGAGGTGTGAAGGATTCGGGGCAAGTTTGACATATATCTTCTTTTTAGCTGTGGTTTCGAGGTAAGAAGAATAACCTAAATGGTATTTCACATCACCATCACCCATGGTCAGGTCCACTTCCATATTTCCTTCAAATTCACTAAAAATCTCCTCGAATGTCTTTCCCATGATATTCGCGAGCACATTCAATCGACCTCTGTGAGCCATTCCGATGACTACCTCTTCAGCATCTAACTCCGAAGCACGATTAATAATTGTGTCAAGTGCAGGGATGGTATTCTCACCACCTTCAAGAGAAAACCTTTTTTGTCCTAAGAACTTTGTATGAAGGAAATTTTCAAAAACCACGGCCTCATTCAGCTTGGATAGTATCCGCTGCTTTCCTTCAATTGGTGGATCAATATTCGCTCCTTCATTTTCACACTTGAATCTCAACCACTCCTGGATGTCTGAATCACGAATATGTGAATATTCGAATCCAATGTGACCACAATAGACTTTTTTGAGTTTATCTAGAATGGATTTCAATGTCGCTTTACCAAGTCCAATTTCACTTCCAACCTCAAATTCAGTGCTTAAATCAGCTTCTGACAGGCCAAAATCTTCAAGCGCCAGCTTATGAACATGCTTGCGTCGTTCTCTAACAGGGTTAGTATCTGAAATCAAATGAGCAAAAGAACGATAGCTGTAAATCAGGTTTCTGACTGCTGTTTCTTTCGGAGTTGCCATCTGCGCACCAGCTTCACCATAGCTCTCTTGTGCAAATTCAAATCCTTCAAAAAATTTTTTCCAAGATTCATCAATGCTTTCTGGATCTTCCTTATAAGACTTGAAAAGATCGTCCAGGTAATTGCCGTGTGCGTTGGCGATGTAAGAATATTTATCCATCTTCTCTATGGGTTCTGAACAAATGTATGCTACTTTAAGTTTCTTTAAAAACTGTAAAATCGCTTAAGCAAATGTTATAATTCACCAAACAACACGTGTAACAAGAGGAGAGATTTAACGCATAATCGTGAATAACAAATTCGTATAGCTGAAAGCCTGTCTCACCAGCGGACAGACGGGAATACATATACATTCAGAGACTATCGTTTTACTTCTCAATAAAGAAAGTGCAATAGGTGTTTAAAACCAGAAAATCACCTACATTTGCGCTCCATTTTAAAACTTTAAGCGGACGTGATCCGCAACTAAGAAAAAACGTATGCCAGTAAAAATTAGACTAGCGCGTCGAGGACGCAAAAAAATGGCCATGTATGATGTTGTAGTGGCCGATTCCAGAGCACCACGAGATGGTCGCTTCATTGAAAAAATCGGAACCTATAATCCAAATTCCGATCCTGCAACAATCAATCTGAACGCCGACAAAGCTTTCGAATGGGTGATGAAGGGAGCTCAGCCTACCGACACAGTTCGAGCTATGTTGTCCTACAAGGGTGTAATGTATAGAAAGCATCTTCAAGTGGGAGTTGAAAAAGGAGCAATCACACAAGAAGATGCTGACAAAAAATTAGCCACTTGGATTGCTGATAAAGAATCTAAGATTCAAAGTAAGGTTGACAAACTAGCGAAAGACAAGGCGTCTAAAGCGAAAGCTCGACTGGAAGCTGAATCTAAGGTGAAAGAAGCGAGAGCAGAAGCTATTCAGAAAAAAACGCAAGAAGCAGAAGCTGCTTTGGTTGAAGAAATCAAAGAAGGAGGAATGAAAGGAGATGAAAGCCTGGCAGAAGATGCTGCTGAAGTAGAGCAAGATCAAGCGGAAGCTGCTGCTGAAGAAACCTCAACGAAAGAAGAAGCTACCGAGGCTCCTGCTGAGGAAGCTGCTCCTGCTGAGGAGGTAAAAGAGGAAGAAGCTCCAGTAGCGGAAGCTAAAGCGGAAGAAGCACCAACAGAAGAAGCTAAAACGGAGGAAACTCCTGCTGAAGAAGCAGCTCCTGAAGTAGCGGAAGAGCCAAAAGCGGAAGAAGTTCCTGCTGAGGAGCCTGCAGCTGAAGAAGCTAGCAAGGAAGAGGAGCCAAAAGCGGAAGCTTCAGAAGAAGAGAAAAAGGAAGAATAATCCATTATGCTGCAGGATGATTGCTACCAGCTTGGTGAAGTAATCAAAACTCACGGTTTAAATGGAGAGGTCAGCATCAGTCTTGATGTTGATTTTCCTGAACATTATAGAAAATTGGAATCGGTTTTCCTGAGAAGTGAAGGAAAGTTGGTTCCATTTTTTGTTTCCAACATTCAGATCAATGGCGAGAAAGCTCTTGTCAAGTTTGAGGATGTTGATTCAATTGAACAGGCTAAGGCTCTTGTCAAATCAGAATTGTTCCTTCCGCTTACACAACTACCCAAACTTGCTAAGGGTAAATTCTACTTCCATGACCTCATTGGTTGCCAAGTATTAGAAGATGAAAAATTGATTGGGACTGTAAAAGATGTTTATGAAGGCGCCAATGAATTAATGGCAGTTTCACGCAATGAAAATGAAGTTTTGATCCCCCTGATTGATGAAGTTTTGGTTGATGTAGACATTGAGGCGAAAATAATAGTTGTGTCGCTTCCTGATGGTTTACTTGACTTGTACCAGGATTGAGTCAATTCATTTCTTCCGAATTTTCCCTGAATTAACTTTGCTGAAATGAGACTTGATATCATTACGTGTTTACCAGAGCTTTTCGAAGGTCCAATGAACCAAAGCATCGTTAAGCGGTCGATTAAAAAAGGTCTTGTTTCCATCCACATTCACAACTTAAGAGATTATTCGACTGACAAGCATAAAAAGGTCGATGATTATGCCTTTGGAGGAGGGGCCGGAATGGTACTTTCCATTGAGCCAATCGATGCCTGCATTTCTAAATTAAAGGAAGGTACGGATTATGAAGAAATCATCTACCTTACCCCTGACGGGGACAAATTAGATCAAGCAACAGCCAATAATCTTTCACTAAAAAGGAACCTTATACTTCTTTGTGGCCATTATAAAGGTGTTGACCAGCGAGTACGAGAACATCTGGTGACGAAAGAAATCAGCATAGGCGACTATGTGCTTTCAGGTGGTGAACTGGCTGCAATGGTCCTGGCAGATTCCTTGATTCGATTGATCCCAGGTGTTTTGAATGATGAATCATCTGCGCTTTCAGATTCTTTTCAAGACAACCTACTTGCTCCTCCTGTTTTTACCCGTCCAGCAAATTATAAAGGATGGAAAGTTCCTGATATACTCATTTCAGGGCATGAAGCCAAGGTTGAAGAATGGCGAAACGAACAAGCGTTGAACAGAACAAAAAAGAAAAGGCCCGATCTGCTAAAATGATTTTGTTTTTTCCGATCTTATCAAATTCAGAAATCATCAACCCAAAAAGCTCCTTGCTACTGGAAACTTCGATCTCATCATTATCGGCTATTTCATTTCCCTGGCTTTTATAATTCATAATTTCCCACTCACCGCAGGTATACTCTAAGGCGGTAAGGTTCTCAATCCAATCACCAGAATTCAAATAAATGACTTTCCTCGCTGATACATTGAATTCCTTTATCACTGGTTGATGAATATGGCCACAAACAACATAATCGAATTTATTCTCGATGGCAATCCTGGCAGCAGTTTCTTCAAAATTGCTGATAAACTTTACAGCACTTTTAACACTTTTCTTAACTCGTTTTGATAGAGAAATTTTTTCCTTCCCGATTTTTTCCAATGACCAGTTCACAAATCGGTTAATAAGGATGAGTATGTCATAACCTAGCGCTCCCAGCCTGGCCAACCACTTTGAATTTTGCATCACTACATCAAAAACATCTCCATGAAAGAACCATGCTTTTCTTCCATCCAGATTAAGAACGAGCTTATTCCGGATCCTGAATGAGCCTAATTCAAATCCCACAAACTTTCTTAACATTTCATCATGATTCCCTGTGATATAGTCTACCTGAACGCCATCAGTAATCCACTTCATGATCTTCTTCACTATTTTCATATGTGATGTGGGCCAGTAACTCTTGCGAAACTGCCAAATGTCAATGATATCTCCATTCAGGATTACTCGTCGAGGCTGAATTGTTTTCAAATATTGGAGAAGTTCCTTGGCATGACACCCGTATGTTCCAAGATGAATGTCTGAAAGGACAAGCAAGTCAACTTTTCTAATCTTAGGATTAGATTCTGGTTTACTTTTTTGCTTGTAAGAAATGTTTAAGGACTTTTCCAACTTATGAGCAAAAGTTGATTCAAGGATTTAAACCGGTATTAATGCCCAATTAAATAATTCCTATGAAATGTGCCTAATGTTAAGCCAACGTTTCGCAAGGTCATCTTAAAATTCTTTTTTAAATAGAAATATCAAACTTGCGTATCTGTTTCGATCATATAAATTGCGGCCATGGATAAAAACAGAGCTCTTGCTTGGGTCTTGTTATTTGTACTGGCCATCATTTGGGGTAGTTCTTTCATTCTGATCAAAAAAGGATTAATAGGTCTGACTCCCTATGAATTGGGTTCTCTGAGAATTGTGGCCGCCACACTTTTTTTGTTGCCATCTGCTATTAAGAGATTTCGTCTTGCAGATAAAAAATCCTATCCATTCCTGATTTCAGTAGGACTGTTGGGAAGCCTTGTTCCTTCATTTTTGTTTGGCATAGCGCAAACACGAATTGAGAGTTCAGTTACGGGAGTAATTAATGGGTTAACACCTATTTTCACCATTTTGGTAGGCCTGATTATCTATAAAGTTAAGCAGGAGCCCAAAGTATTCCTGGGCATTCTGGTAGGTTTTATTGGAACTGCTGTACTTATTTCTGCAGGTAAAGGAATGGCGCTTTCCGGGATCAATGCGTATGCACTATTGGTAGTTCTTGCAACAATGTGTTACGGTACAAATCTGAACTTTGTGAAATTTCATTTGGGGCATTTACATCCAGTAACGGTAACAAGCGTATCTCTCATTTTTGTAGGTCCTGCAGCTGCCATTCACCTGTTTGGTTTTACTGATTTTTGGCCTAAGCTCGTTTCTGTTGAAGGAACTGTTTTGTCGACATTTTATATCGCATTGTTGGGGATATTTGGAACGGCCATTGCATTGATCATTTTTAACAAAATCCTTCAAATCACGGATGCTTTGTTTGCCTCTTCTGTCACTTATCTTATCCCAATCATTGCCGTTATTTGGGGAGTGTTAGATGGCGAAAGTCTATATCTCATGCACTACATTGGAATGATTGCTGTAGGCATTGGCGTTTATATTGCAAATTCCAATAGAGCAGCCTACAAGAAAAAAGGCAGCACGGAATAGACCAGTAAACTTATTAGTACACTTGAAATGACATTGAGCCAAACTCCTGCTCTTACCATATCTCTCATTTCTAACTCACCAGATCCAAAAACAATTGCATTTGGACCAGTGGCGATTGGAAGCATGAATGCACAAGAGGCCGCCATCGTTGCTGGAATCATAAGCAAGAATGGATGAACACCGATTGCATCTGCTAGTGCTGCCAGAACGGGGAGCATAATGGATGCCGTTGCCACATTGGAAGTTATTTCTGTCAGGAAATTAACAGAGAGTGTAATGATGAGAATAATGACAAATAGTGGTAGTGCTTCTACGGCGGTGAGCTGAGCTCCAATCCATTTAGCCAGTTCAGAACTTTGAAAAGCTGCTGCTATTGACAAACCACCACCAAAAAGGATGATCACTCCCCAAGGAAGTTTTTCAGCTTCGGCCCATGTTAAAAGTGGTTTTTTGTCACTTTTGGCAGGTAGAATAAACATAAGAGACGATGCAGCTATCGCAATCACAGTATCGTCGATACCTGGAATAAATTGGCTGAGTAAAAATGACCTGGTGATCCATGCAAAAGCCATAGCTAAAAAGACGATCGCTACGACTTTTTCTTCCTGGCTCATTTTCCCAAGTTTTTTTAATTCATTTTTGATGCTTTCACGCCCAAGAGGCATCTCCACTTTATTAACAGGGAATACAATTTTGGTTAATAAAAACCAGCAAAAAAGTAATGTTACTAAAGCAAAAGGCAAAGCAAAGGCCATCCAGGAGGCAAAGGAAAATTCAGTTCCGTAAAGCTGTTTGGCCACCGATACGAAAATCGGATTGGTCGGTGTTCCAACAAGTGTAGCAACACCACCGATCGAAGCAGCATATGCTATTCCCAGAAGTAGTGACTTAAAAAAAACTTTTCCATTCTCTCCGGAGAGCGAACGCATTTCTGATATAAGGGCGGTTGCGATCGTTACCATCATCAAGGTGGTGGCAGTATTGGAGATCCACATCGACAATAAGCCTGTTGCCAACATAAATCCTAGTACAATGTAGGTCGAGTTGGAGCCAACCGTGTATATGATAGACAGGGCTATTCTCTTGTGAAGGTTCCATTTCTGCATGGCAATTGCAATGATGAATCCTCCAACGAACAGAAATAGCATTTTATCCCCATAAGCAGCCGTGGTCTGAGCAATGGGTGCTCCTCCAGCCAGAGGTAAAATAGCAATCGGTAAGAGCGCCGTTGCTGAAATTGGAAGTGCTTCTGAAAGCCACCAGGTGGCAATCCATAATGTAGAGGCTAGTACAGCATTGGCCGCTTGGTTTAGGTCGGCAAATGGCTCAAGGAAAAAAACGATGCAAAATAAAATGGGCCCGATAATGAGCCCAAGTCTTTTTCGAGTCATGCGGCGAATTTAGTACGAATCTTCATGTAATTTCTCAAGGTCAAATTCCGAAAGAAACTGTTTGGCTTGATCCAGGTTTTGAAAATCGAACTCTTTCACTTCTCCATTGGTCGCATGAATCTCAATCTTGATCACCGCAATTCGGTTATCATGAGCCAATGGATCATCAATGAGCCTGGCTGTCTCTGATTGTTCTTTTATTTTATGCGACAGAATGACTGTTTTCCTCTTGATTCGGTTGCAATAGGAACATTTATACTCCTTGAACAACTCTCCATCCTCAGTTTCGGTTGCTTCTCTTACAACTTCCTCTTTGGATAGTCTCAGTGTTTGAAATCCACATCGATCGCACTCCAGTGCACTAAGATGTCCCTTATATTTTTCAATTTTTGTAAACCCTGTAGCAGGATCGATCCAAACGTCATAATCGACAGAAAAGACGTTCTCTTCTGCCTGCATACCTTCGTCCAAATACGCATCTTCTTCCTCTTCACTCAACAATTTCATCTTGTTGCCGGTCTCAGGATTAACTCTTGGAGTGTACCGAAGCTTCTTGAGTCTTTTTTCAAGTTTGCCTGGATAATAAAACTTCAAGATAAGTTGGGCGACGTAGCCCCACAGAAAACCTACACAGAAAGCGACAAAAAGTCGGATGAAGAACCAGGTAGCTTTGATCTGCATGGTTTCATAACTCATGGTATTTGCGAAAAGAAAAATGGCAAAAGCAAGAAAAATGTGCGTACGAAAGAGCATTTTTATTTGCTTTTCGTTTGCCATATCAAATTTTTCCTTAAAATCCTTAAGGCTTTGGTATCTAACCTGGAATAACAAGTAGTTGAGAACAGCTAGCCCAAGCGCTACAAATACTAAAATGAAGACGATCTCCTGCCAGCTCGCAAGAAAATCGAGGTATTGTTCTTTATTCATACGGGTGTAATCAAGGTTTCAAGCAAAAATAATCGAAAATCAACTTCAATTATTTAACTGAAAACAGAGATACGTAGTATTACCCTAATTGTTTTTCGTATTCGGAGCTAAGAGGGTGTCCAGAATGGAAATTTCTGTAAGGGAGGTTTTTTGAGCGTATGGGTTTATAGATCTGGTATTTTGAGTATCTATTTCTTGAGGAAATAAAGACGCCCAGTCAGACAAATTAGTCCTAGCAAAGCTCTTGATCCTTTGCTCAACTTCCATTAAGAAAGCAAATGTGCCCAGGAGCAGGAGCAGAGTTATGAGTTTATTGAACTTGGGTTGCATCGGATTTCTTATTTATCTAATCTAAGCGTCTTTTTCCTCTTGTCGATACATCGACATTCGAAAACCTAACCTTTAACTAACAATAAGATGATTGACTTATCTAAAAAGTTGCATATCATCTTACAAACTTTACAAGAACGATTGTTAATTGCCGTTAAATAATGCTAAAAGCGCAATTATCAGCCGAACTGTATAAGGAATACTCCGGATAGTTGAGATGGTTACAGGACAGATTGACATTTATCTCGCCTTTTAGAAAATCCTTTTTTTACTCAAAATGAAAACACTACTTCTGTCATTCTGAACTTGTTTCAGAATCTTCGGTCAATTGAGTTGATCTGGTCTGGAAGACCCTGAATCAAGTTCAGGGTGACTTTATGAGTATAGATGGAATTTAGAATTTAATTATTTGCCAGCTGATTTGCTTCGTTCATCAGGCTAATGGCCTTGAGAAATACTTCGTCTTGTTCATTAAATATTGGGTAGAACCCTTCATTATCCCAAATGCCTCTGGCTATATAGGCTTTGGTAAGTAGTTTGATAAGTCCTTTGGATTTATTGAATCCGCGCTCATCAAACGGCAAATCATTGCTCTCAGCACTCGATATCAGGTCCTCTATGATGCGGTTGGTCACATTAAATGACTTTCTGAACTCATCTAATCCCATTTCTTCTAAAGAATTCTTGTTTTCCTCCGCATATTTGATAGTGAACTCTTGCATGGAATTGGTACTGAACAGACGATTTAAATAGGCGCTGTTTTCGGAGGTATCAAGTGGTACAAAAAAGTCCGGAGTAATGCCACCACCACCATATACTGTTCTGCCTTTGGAAGTTTTAAAAACAAGACTATCGCTAACTTTTATACTATCAGATGTATAGAGTTCACCATTGGTAAAGCGTTTATATGCTTCCATATGGTAGTCTTCCAGCTTTCCTTCATATGATTTTTGAATGCTCCTTCCACTCGGTGTATAATACCTGGAAATGGTTAATCGAAGTTGAGAACCATCATTTAAATTTATTGGGAGTTGTACAAGCCCTTTGCCAAAAGATCTTCGACCAACGATTAACCCCCGGTCATGATCCTGAATGGCTCCAGCTACAATTTCAGAAGCGGAGGCTGATCCTTCGTCCATCATTATCACGATGGTACCATCTTCGAAATCTCCTTCTTCACCAGAATAATGTTGTTCAGTATACCTTTTCTCCTTTCCATCAGTATACACGATCATTTTCTCTCCATCCAAAATTTCATCCACCATTTGTACGGCTCGTTGAAGGTATCCACCGGGATTCCCTGTTAAATCAAGCACCATTTTGGTCATACCCTGGTCCTTGAGCTTCAGTAGTGCCTCCTTGAATTCAAGAAAAGTGGAATTTGCAAAGCGACTCACTTTGATATAGCCAATTTCATCGTCCACCATATAAGAGACATCTACCGAAAATTGTGGGATCACGTCACGTTCAATATTAAAATCAATCAATTCTCTTTCTCCTTTTCTTAAAATAGAAACGATAACCTCAGATCCTTTTTCTCCACGAAGCAGCTCTATCACTTTCCGGTTGGTCATGTCAACTCCGGCTACATTTTCTCCATCCACTTTTATAATCTTATCTCCAGTCCTTATTCCAAGTTTTTCGGAAGGTCCTCCACTTAGTGGAGTCACAACGAAAATGGTGTCTTTAAAAATGTTGAATTCAATCCCAATACCTTCATAATTTCCTTCTAACTGTGATTGGGCAAGCTCAGATTCCCTGGGAGGGATATAGACCGAGTGAGGATCCAGATCTTTCAAAACATTAGAAATCGCTCCTTCAACCAGTTCGTCAGAATCAACCTGATCTACATAATCGTTCTCAATATACGTTAGGATTTGTCTGAACTTCTGAAGGTTTTTCACCAACCCTTGAGTGGGATTGGATGTGGGTGTAGCCATATTGGCCCCTAGAAATATA
>JANQEC010000273.1 GCA_028278585.1 Cyclobacteriaceae bacterium
TACCTAAACTTTGGGTATTGGTTACCGTTACCGTACCTCCCACTGAGGCATCAATGGTCTCAACGGTTGCCCTGTTCAGATAATAAGTATTGTATGGGATGGAGTCAAGCGTATTGGCATCTTCGAATACGGCAGAGGTAAAACCGAAATCTATTTTAGAGACATTCAATACATACTTTGTGGACCTGGGAGCCTCTATTTCAAATTTACCTTCACCATCGGTCTGACCAGAGACCTGACTGATTTGTTGACCTTCCGTTGAATAATTGACCTCTACTGAAGCGCCCTCAATAGGTTGAAGTTGAAAATCCTTAACCTCGCCACGCAGAACAATAGGAGGGTCAGAACAGAAACTTTCATGCATCCAACAGCATGAGTTCAAAAAAATCATTGCAACAACGAGTGTAGCAAACAGAGATTTAGATAATAAGGTTTTCATAAGTTAGGTTATTTTCTTTAGGCTTGGTTCTTACTTGATGTCAGACAAAATCAATTCACTGCTCCCGGGAGATATCTTGCTTAACATCTTAAATAATGTTTCTATTTTATGTTCTTGTTCGTTTAGTCTCTTATTCAATCCTGATCGCTCCATCTCGACATTAGTCAATTGCTTTTTGAGTGCTGTGATTTCAGAGCGTAATGATTCGATAATTTCTTGTTGTTCCTGAATAGCCTTAATGGCTACAACACTTAATCCAGCATAGTTGACAGAGTGCATGTCATCAGGCTCGGAATATTCCACGAAGGACGGGAAGATTTGCTTTAGTTCCTGGGCTATTACCCCAATTTCCTTTTCCTGATTGTCTGTTTGATGTTTAAAATGATACGTGTATGTTGGGATTTGAATTACGTCTTTCAGCACGCCATCTAAAGGTGTTAGATTTTTTTTAATCCTTCTATCCGAAGTTTGTGTATATGCACCATTTCCAGCATTAAAAAAACCTCGACTGTTAATACCAGAATAGAGAATTAGGTTTCCATTAGATGGAAGCGTATAAAATGACCATGATTCTCTGGTACCTCCTCCATCATCGCCTGTAATAGTTAACCCGTCACCAGCTGTCGGACTTCCATTTGAGTGAACAACCTGGAGAGTGGTAGATGGGGAACCATCTTCACCTACCCGTAAAGTACCATCAACAATTAAGTTATCCGTCCCGGGGTTTGTGGTACCTCCCACATGAATACCTCCGGTCGTATTTAAGCGAGTAACATCCACCGTTCCTTCCAGCCTTGCATCTGCTAAAGTTCCAGTCGAGACGTTTGAGGCACTTATTCCTGTGCCAACCTTACTTCCAGTTAACGAACCATCAGCCAGGTCTGTCAGATCATCATCAAATGCCTGAATGTTGGTGCCGGGAACAAGGCTCAGATTTGTTCGAGCTCCTGAAGCTGTTGTAGCACCTGTTCCTCCATTAGCAAGCGCCAGGCTGTTCGTAGTAATGTTCGATGCGTTGATACCTGTTCCTACTTTTGATCCTGTCAATGAACCGTCCGCTAGGTCGGTTAAATCTGCATCGAAAGCTTGTACATCACTTCCTATGGCTACCCCCAAATTTGTCCGTGCATCACCAGCATTATTTGCCGCTGTACCTCCGTTGGCAATTGCAAGGCTATTTATGGTAATGTTACTTGCATTAATTCCTGATCCAACCTTCGAACCTGTTAGACTTCCATCTGCCAGGTCGTCAAGATCTGTATCATAAGCCTGTACATCAGAATCAATAGCCAATCCTAAATTAGTACGAGCATCGCCAGCTGTGCTTGCCGCGGTACCCCCATTTGCAATAGCCAGGCTATTGGTCGTAATATTTGCCGCATTAATGCCCAGGCCCACTTTTGACCCGGTTAAAGAGCCATCTGCCAAGTCGTCAAGATCCGCATCAAACGCCTGCACATCAGTTCCAATTGCAAGCCCCAGATTGACTCTTGCGATACCAGCACTACTCGCTGCGGTTCCTCCATTTAAAATGCTTAGTGTATTTGTCGTAATATTAGCGGCGTCTATTCCTGTTCCTATTTTTGAACCACTTAAGGAGCCGTCGGCCAGATCGCTCAGATCAGCATCAAAACCTTGTACATTGGTGCCAATTGCAAGGCCCAGGTTGGTACGGGCATCTATAGCGTTGTCCGAATCTGTACCTCCATTGGCTATGTTAACTGTATTTGTAGTAATGTTCTCCGCATTCAGAGCACTTAAACTGTAAACTCCAGCCGTAACAGGTATGCGAGGCAAATCTTCGCCATCTACGGTTATTTGAAGAAAATACGGAACATCAAAAGAAAGTACACTTAATGGTTCTGTCGAACCCAAAGTGGTGCTAAATATTCCTTTATCAACCGATATATTTTGGGGTTCAGGACCCCAAACAGCCGTTCCTCCAGATGAAACAGTATATAATGCAAAGGATACTGCTAAAGGACTACCACTTTCAGTAGTGATCGGCTCTCCAGCATCAGACGTAAGGTATCCTTGAAAACTTAGTGTTTGTGGTAATTGTGCAAGCAAAGGCATAGCTATCGCTAGGCCTAAAGCCAGGGTGAGGTATTTTTTCATGGTGGTTTACTTTGACTAGTATAACTAGCAGATGTTAAGTTAGTGATTTTTTTAATAAAATGGCAAAGACCTCAATAGGTACTTTGCGAAATTATTTGCAACTGATAAGGTTTTAAAACCGCCTGAGCCTTGTATGTAAAGGCTGTTTGATAACGGTTTTGAGCTAAGATGAATCAGATGATATGATATAACTAATTTTGCAAATCAAACTGAGTTTGATCCTTTGATCCACCCATCGACCATAGAAGAAATTAAAAATCGCATAGACATTGTTGATGTTGTTGGCGATTTCGTCTCCTTGAAAAGGTCAGGCTCCAGTTATAAAGCTTTGAGCCCTTTCTCCAATGAGAAAACTCCCTCTTTTTATGTAGTTCCATCAAAGGGCATATACAAGGATTTTAGTTCTGGTAAAGGAGGGGACGCGATCTCTTTTGTGATGGAAATCGATGGACTTAGCTATATTGAGGCGCTAAAATACTTAGCCGGAAAATACGGGATTGAAATTGTAGAGGAGGAGCAGTCGGATGAAGCAATGGCGGCTCAGAACAAACGAGAGAGTCTCTATATTGTACTTAGCTATGCCAACCAGTACTTCCAGAACGTATTACACGATACGGATGAAGGAAAATCTATCGGTCTGACCTACTTCAAAGAACGTGGCTTTTCTGAAGAGACAATCAAGAAATTTGAACTGGGCTATTCAAAAGAGATCTGGGATGGTTTATATAATGATGCCATAAAAAAAGGCTACGAGAAAGACTTATTAGAGGAGGCCGGTCTTGTCATTACAAAGGAGGACCGAACGTATGACCGTTTCAGAAGCCGGGTTATTTTTCCTATCCACAATATTTCAGGTAAACCCATTGCCTTCGGTGGAAGAAAACTCACAAGTAACGATAAGCAGCCTAAGTACATAAATAGCCCGGAAACTGAGCTATACATTAAAAGCCGGGTGCTATATGGACTTTATCAAGCCAAAGGTGCCATTCGAAAGGAGGATTTCTGTATCCTGGTGGAAGGCTATACCGATGTAATTTCCTTGCATCAATCCGGGGTAGAAAATGTGGTGTCTTCTTCTGGCACTGCGCTTACCGATGATCAAGTGAAGTTGATACGTCGCTATACGGAGAACGTAACAGTAATTTTTGACGGGGATCCAGCGGGCATTAAAGCAGCATTGAGAGGTATAGATCTCCTTTTGGAAGGTGATCTGAATGTAAAAGCAGTCGCTTTGCCAGAAGGTGAGGACCCTGATAGTTATTCCAAAAGCCTTGGACCTGCAGGATTCAAAGATTTTGTAGCAGAGGAGGCCCAGGATATCATTCGTTTCAAGACAAAAGTGTTGCTTGATGAAACGGGTGATGATCCGGTGAAAAAGGCCAGTGTGATCAAGGAGATAGTTTCCAGTATTTCCAGGATTAATGATCCGGTAAAACGGACGGTGTACATCAAAGATTGTAGCAATTTGATGGGTATCTCGGAATCAGTTCTTGTAGCAGAGCAAAACAAGATCTTGATTGAGAAGCGAAAAGGCCAACAATCTGAACCCGTTCCACTTCCGGAAATTCCACCTGAGCAGGAGGAATTACTTGATAAAATGGACATTGGACAAATTATTGACCTCCAGGAGAGGGAAAGTGTCCGCGTACTTGTAAACTATGGAAAAAACAAGATTCAGACCCGGGAACTTCAAGACCAGTACGTGATCAATTATTTTTTAAATGAATCGGAGGAAATCCAGTTTTCCAATGTGACTTACAAAAAGATCATTGATTTTTTTAAAGAAAAGCTTAGGGAGGGGGAGATTATAGATGGTGAAAATCTGATCAACCATCCGGACGAAGATGTGCGAAGAACTGTGGTTGACCTGGTGGCGGACAAATATGAAATTAGCCAGGATTGGAAGGAGAAACATAACATTCATGTTCCCAGGGAAACTGAATTTTTAAGGGATGTCACGTATACCAATGTTTTAAGACTTAAATTCCGAATAATTGAGCATTTGATAACGGAAGAAAAGAAAAAACTGAAAGAAGCCAGGACAGAAAAGGAAACAGATGAACTTTTAGATGAGATAATTGAGTTAGAGGAGGTAAGAGTGTCAATTGCAAAAATATTGGGAATCGTATTAGTAGGATAACATGCTAGATAAAATAGAAGAAGCCATTGAATCCATTGCAAATGGAGAAATAGTCATTGTTGTAGATGATGAAGATCGTGAAAATGAGGGCGACTTCATTTGTGCGGCAGAGAAAGTAACTCCTGAAATCATCAATTTCATGGCTAAGGAAGGACGAGGGTTGATTTGCGCACCCCTGAAAGAAGATCGATGCAATGAGCTTGAGTTGGATCTCATGGTTGGAAAGAATACCGCATTACATGAAACCCCATTCACTGTTTCCGTTGATCTGATTGCGAAGGATACCTCCACAGGCATCTCAACATCTGATCGCTCCAGGACCATTCAGGCGTTGGTTGACCCCAAGACCAAACCCGAGGATCTTGGCAGGCCCGGGCACATTTTTCCTTTGAAAGCAAAAAACGGTGGAGTGCTGAGAAGATCAGGACATACAGAAGCGGCCATTGATCTTGCAAGATTGGCAGGGCTTTATCCAGCTGGAGTACTGGTGGAGGTACTTAAAGAAGATGGTACGATGGCAAGACTTCCGGATTTGAGAGTGATAGCTGATAAATTCAATTTGAAATTGGTGGCCATCAATGATTTGATAGAATACCGGATGCAGAAAGAATCATTGATCGAGGAGGAAATAGAAGTGAATATGCCAACTGAATTTGGAAACTTTCAGCTTAAGGCATTTCTTCAGACCAACACGAATGAGCATCATCTGGCCCTGATAAAAGGAGAATGGGAGAAAGATGAGCCTGTCCTGGTACGGGTACACTCCTCATGTGTTACAGGCGACATATTTGGCTCTTGTCGCTGTGATTGTGGCGGTCAGCTACATGGTGCCATGCAAATGGTGGAACAAGCTGGTAAAGGAGTCGTTTTATACATGAATCAAGAGGGGAGAGGTATTGGTTTGTTAAACAAATTGAAAGCATACAAACTACAGGAACAAGGCAAGGATACGGTTGAAGCAAACCTTGAATTGGGCTTCAATGCCGATCAGCGGGATTATGGGGTAGGAGCTCAGATATTAAGACACCTTGGAATTTCCAAAATGAATTTGATAACCAATAACCCAAAGAAAAGGGTAGGATTAATGGGATATGGCCTGGAAATTGTAGAAAACACACCAATAGAGATTATTCCAAACTCGCACAACAAGAAATATTTGGAAACTAAACGTGATAAATTGGGTCACGAGATATTAAAGTAACTTGAAGAAAGTACTAGTCATATTATTCATAGCCGTTACCTCGTATAGTCAGGCTCAAAAGTTCTCATCTGAGATTTTCCATCAGGGATTTCTGGTAACTGCGGATCGGGATACTATTAAGGGAAAGCTGAGGTATGATATGGAGACAAACATCGTCACTTTGGCTATTGGCCAAAAGCTAAGGTCTTTTTCCAGTCATAAAATATTCTATTTCGAGATCAATGATGAAATTCTAAATACTTATCGCCAATTCTATTCGATCCCGCATAAGGTGAATTATGATTATAAGATCCCAATCTTATTTGAATTGCTGTATGAAGGGCCGCTTTCCTTGCTGACCAGAGAAGCGATTGTTCAACAAGCACAAGCATCCAATTCCCCCTATTGGGGAGGTGCAAATTATCCAAGGACTGTGGTGCAATATTCTTTTTTCTTTCTGAACACAAAAGGCGAGATCACCTACTTCTCCGGACGCAAAAAAGATTTGCTTCTCATCATGAGAAAAAAGCAGACGGATGTTAAGAAATACATGAAAGATAATCGGCTGGATTCGGATGATGTTCGGGATTTGATTAGAATTACGGCCTTTTACAATTCTATCTAAACTTTACTATGTCAAAACCATTGATCCTGGTTACCAATGATGATGGTATCACCTCAAGAGGTATTCAAAAACTTGTAGAACTCGTCAGCACCATTGGAGAAGTGGTTGTTGTGGCGCCAGACAGTCCCCAATCCGGGATGGGACATGCAATAACAGTTGGTGATACTTTGAGGCTAAAACCTAGCAATATTTTCGGTGATATTCAGGCGTATGAATGTAGTGGTACTCCTGCTGATTGTGTGAAATTGGCCCGGCACTATGTCCTGAAGGATCGGAAATTGGATCTTGTGGTTTCGGGTGTTAATCATGGAAGCAACAGTTCAATCAGTGTGCTTTATTCCGGAACGATGAGTGCAGCGATAGAAGGTGCCATTGAAGGATGTCCTTCCATAGGTTTTTCACTCTGTGATTATGATATTGAAGCTGACTTGTCCCACATTGATGAATTTTTGGTGCAGATTGTAAAAGAAGCATTGAAAAAAGGGCTTGAGGAAGGAGTGGCTTTAAATGTTAATTTCCCGCCGATTCAAAGGCAGAAAATAAAAGGAATAAAGGTTTGCCGTCAGGCCAATGCCAATTGGGAAGAGGATTTTGACGAACGAACCGATCCATATGGCAGAAAATATTTTTGGATGGTAGGGAATTTCGTTAATCATGATAAAGGTGAGGATAATGATGAGACAGCCTTAGCAAACAATTACGTTTCCATTGTTCCTTGTCAGTTTGACCTTACCGCCTATCACGCAATTCGGCAAATCAATGAAGATTGGGATATTTAGACAGGGTATGGGAACTATTTTCTGCGCTCATACCATTTAAATAAATTTTTATTGAAAACAATGGATTGAGAGTTTCGTTCATTACATTGTAATTACCAGCTATTAATGTCATGAATGCAATTCAAAAAACCAAACTAGAGTATTTGTTTGCAATACTCGATGCAAATCATAACCGGATCTTACAACTTGATGATTTCACTAATGTTGCTGGAAGGATCAGTGACCAACTAGGCTTTGGTGAACAATCGAAAGCGAGGCTTGATCTGAACCTCAAGTCATATCGCCTTTTTGTTCAGATACTGGCCGATATGGGAAAGCAGGACATAAGTATTAATTCTGACGAATGGCTAACGTTCTTTGAATATTTTCAAAGGACCAGGCCAAAATTTATTCAACGATACATTGCAAGAGTGGCCAATTATGTATTCTCGTTATTTGATCACAACAATGATCAGTTGATCTCCCGCGAGGAGTACATCAACATGTTCAAGATCTATGGCTTGAATGAAGAATTTGTGCATATTGGCTTTGATAAACTTGATCAGAATAATGATCAGTTTATAAGTAAGGATGAGCTAATGAAAGGTTTTTATGAATTTTTTCTTTCTGCCAACGAAGATGCTCCTGGCAATTGGATTTTTGGCGATTGGCGAAGTAAGAGAGCAAAGGTTGCGTAATCAATTAGAGGTTCTCATTCGGTTTTACCATAATCACTTCTTCTTTTTCAACGATGACGGCTCCTGGCAATGAGCCCTTGGGTTTTCGAACGAACTTTTTTTTGGTATAAATAACCGGGCAGACAGAATCTGTTTTTCTCTTAGAATTAGAAGCCGCCAGGGCAGCTGCATATTCGATAACGTGATGTGGAAAATTCTGACCTGGCTTTTCTTTTATAACCACGTGAGACCCACTCACATCCTTTGCGTGTAGCCAAAGGTCATTTTTTGTTGCGACTTTTAATGTCAGCTCATCATTTGCTTTGGCATTCTTACCAACAAGTATGTTCCAGGTGTCTTTCTCAAACTCGTGGTAGGATTTATTCTTTTGAGACTTTCCTGAAGATATTTCCAACTTATTGGATTTTAGAAACTTTTTTAACTCTTTGGAGTTTTGAATAGATTCCAAAGACTCAACCAACTGATTGAGTGCAGCTATTTTCTCCCGTTTCTCCTGGATGTTTTTCTCAAGAGAGTCTATTTCCTGGTGTCGATTTTTGGACTTTCGATAGAAATTTTCTGCGTTTTTTTGTGGTGAAAGCTTTGGATTTAGTTTAATCTCGATGAAGTCGCTTGAGTAGAAATCATTAAGTACAACTTTGGACAATCCTTTTTCAATCAAGGATAAATTGGCCATGAGGATATTGGCGATTTCTTCCGGGTTTCTCTGTGTTTGAATAACTCTCAGCTTTTCTGAGGTTTTGAAAATGTAGTTTTCCGATTTCCTGATCAATTGTTTCAGCTTGTTCTTTACTTGAGCTTTCTCACGCTCGAAATAAAATCCCCTTGTTTTTTTTGAATAAAGCCAGTTGGAAGCTTCGATAGGATCCAATGTTAGTGTTGCTCCTTTTACCGGGAGCAAGCTTAGCGTTACATTCGTTTCATCTAATGAGATAGGATTGGTTTCCAGCTGGCTGAGCAACTTCTGAAATTCTAACCATTTTTGATGGTTCTCAAGTTCAGAAAAATTGTTGTCCCAATAAGACTGAAGTTCTTTCCCCAGCGCAGGAATCATATCTAAGGGGGTGCAGTCATGCGCTAAAAATGCAGGTTCACTGATCTCAATATGCTTACCCAGAGATTCCGGATTTAGATCAAGATCGTTGGAAAGAGAGTTTCGGAATATTTCTTTTATCCCGTCTTTATCGTGAAGCAAAATATTCGCCCTTCGACCATGCATTTTAAAGATTAGGGAAGATCCACTCTCAAAATTGATCTCGAATGACCTTTCAAATTGGAAGACTTTGCAGTTCAGTGCAACACCGCTTTTTAGAGAGGTAAATAGATCAACACTGTTTTTGCGAGCTCGTGCTACAGTGTCCGGAAAAGAAATGACGGAAATATTTGGATCAAGATTGGCCTTGATCCAGAATTCCCTGGACTCGCTTGCAAAGCCAATGATCAACTCATCTTTGTTTTGTGAAAAACATTCAATTAATGTCAATCCAACAAGCTTCTTTTCGAGTGCTGAGGCTAATCGTTTGAGAAAGAAGTAGTTGCTGAACATTGGAGTTAATTTGTAATTGACAATTGCTAATTATCAATCTCAATTACAAGACCATCATCGGCAAGATGTACATTTTCGGGAAGTTCTTTGCTGACCAAACTATGCAATCCAAGCTTATGACTGATATGTGTGAAATAAGCTTTTTTGGGATTCAATTCCTTAGCGAGGGAAACAGCTTGATCCAATGTGAAATGGCTAATATGTTCAGTTTTTTGTAACGCATTGAGAACAATAATTTCCGAACCTTTTATCTTCTCCTTCTCCTCATCGGCTATGAAATTGGCATCCGTGATGTACGTGAAATTCCCTATTCTGTATCCAAATACGGGTAATTTATGGTGCATCACCTCGATAGGTACAATTTCTCTACCATTTATGTTGAACGGTTTATTGTCGATTGGATTCAGGCTCACCTGGGGAATTCCCGGATACTTACTGTCGGAAAAAATGTAGGAGAATTCGGTTTTAAGTTGTTCCAATGTTTGTTCTTGACCATAGATCGGCATTTCCTTTTTTTGAAGAAAATTGAAGCTCCGAATGTCATCCAGACCTGCTGTATGATCTTTATGTGCATGGGTGAAAAGAACAGCATCGAGCTTTTGAATTCGTTCATTTAGCATTTGCTGCCTGAAATCCGGTCCGGTATCAATAACGAGTTGAAATTCCGGTGTTTCGACAAGAACAGATGACCTTAAGCGTTTGTCTCTGTAGTCCAACGACTTACAGACTTCACACGTACAGGCGATTACAGGAACTCCTTGAGAAGTGCCAGTGCCAAGGAAGATAATTTTCACAATTGAAGTTGATTTTGGGTAATTTCCGCATAAAGCTTTTTATTGCTTTCGCTGAGTTTTGAAGTATCCAATTGGATAGATTTCAGGATCTCAACGAGGCTGTTGATTTTTCCTTCAAGAGCAAAAAACTTATTTACGATAGCGATTTTGCTGTCGTTTAGTATGCAATATCCCGATTGGAAATTACCCTTCTCATAACGAAGAATGTAATCCGTTTCAGACATTACATCTTCGAGTTTGTTTAGGAAGTGTTTTGTATACTTAATTGACATCAGAGATGTATTTCCTAACCAACTCCACCAGATTATCATAATTCAAGGGCTTAGGAATGAAGTCATTGATCCCAACGCTCTCAAAATCTTTCATACCGTAATTATTGGCATTTCCTGTGATTGCTATGATCGGAATGTTTTTGCTTTCCGTCTCGAGGTTTCTGATTCTTGTTGCGCACTCCATTCCGTCCATAACCGGCATGTGGATATCCAATAAGATTAAATCATAGTTATCTTCTTCCAGCAAGTCGAGCACTTGCTGACCGTTCTTCACAGAGGCTATTTCATAGTTCATCTGCGTCAAGATTTTCTTAGTGAGATTCTGGATCACACTACTGTCCTCAGCAACAATAATTTTTTTACTCATCGGTTATTAGCATGTTTTGACTACTCTCTTTGAATTCCTCAAAATGAGTAATTAGTTGGGTTACTTCCGCTTTTAGGTTATCAAATTTATTGGCTTTCAGCAATTTTTCAATGGCTGCTGCCTGATTAGATAGTTTTTCGATGCCTAGAGTACCTGCATTGCCTTTTAAAGTATGCAATTCACCTCTCATTGCCTTGTAATCTTTCTTCTTCATGAATTTTCGGGTATTCTCAACGAGAACTTCCGCCTCCTGCTCAAAATCAACAAGTGTAGTTTCAATTAGCTCCTGGCCTCCAAATTTAGCTAGTTGGTTGAGTGTGTTTTGATTTATCACCAATGCTTCAGAGAGTACTGAAAGTGTTTCGGTTGTCATTTGTTTTGGCTCAAATTCCAGCCAGCTTTTCACTTTATTAATTAATGTCTCTGCTTTGATCGGTTTTGCCAGATAATCATCCAGTCCATTATCAAGAAATTTTTGACGATCTTCTTCCATCGAATAAGCAGTCATTGCAACAATGGGCGGCTGGGAGTCAAGTTTAAGTTTCTTTATTTTTTGCGTTGCTTTCACTCCATTCATTTTCGGCATTTGAATGTCCATGAAGATCAAATCATAGGTGCCTTTTTTGGCAAGCTCGATGGCTTCAAACCCATCCTTCGCTTCGGTAATTTCACAGCCAGCTTTTTTCAATATCCCGGTGGCCACTTTACGATTCACATCATTATCATCAACTAACAAAATCTTTGGAGCCTTATCAATGAATTGCTTTGTAAAAGACTCATCTGTTTGGATAAGATTCACTTTGCTCGATGAAATC
Organism: Cyclobacteriaceae bacterium; assembly: GCA_028278585.1. GTDB lineage: Bacteria > Bacteroidota > Bacteroidia > Cytophagales > Cyclobacteriaceae > Ekhidna. The sequence goes on from JANQEC010000273.1 coordinate 11,753, forward strand.
TCTTCAGCTGTGAATGTGAACCAAAAGGTACTACCTAGTCCTGGAGTGGAAACAACCCCGATATCACCATCCATGGATTTCACCAATTCTTTTGAAATAGCCAGGCCAAGACCCGTTCCTCCGAAATTTTTGGTTGTGCTATTATCTAATTGATGAAAGCTTTGAAATAAAGTCTTCTGATCCTTTTGTGAAATCCCAATACCAGAATCTTTTATAGAAACTTTGAATACGTGTTTGTTTTTCTTGGATTTTACAAGTCGTACACTGATGTTGATATTGCCTTTCTCTTTACTGAATTTAATCGCATTGGCGGTCAGGTTTGAAAGGACTTGTATCAACCTCGTTTCATCCGTAATGATCCATTCAGGAATTTTCTCATCAATGTGGTAGTAAAGGACATTGTCGCTTAGCGAGGCTTGCTGAGAAAAGAGATCATAGACTTTTTCGATGGTTTTTACCATTCTAAATGGTTCTTGTCTGAGCTCCATTTTACCGGCCTCAATTTTGGATAGATCCAAAATGTCATTAAGGATATTCAGCAATGTCTGGGAAGATTTGCTAATTGTCTTAACGTATTCAGATTGCTCCTTATCTAACTTCGTACTTCCCATCAAATCGATCATTCCAATGATCCCGTTCATTGGAGTCCGTATTTCGTGACTCATGTTAGCTAAAAAACGCTCCTTGATTTTTAAGGATCGTTCCGCAAAATCCTTTGCTCGTTGCAGCTCTTTCGTTGTCTCCTTAAGCTTTGAAATATCTCTTCCGACCCCCTCAATTTCAGTGGTTCCATCTTCCTTCTGGATAAGGCGAATGTTACAAAGGAAATCTAGTTTTTCTCCATTTTCCTGCTTCACTGTACCTTCCACGTTGCGGAGCCTTTTCTCCTCGAACAGCTTCTCCATAATTCCTTTTAATGGAGCTTTAGTATTGATATAATCAGAGACTTGCTCT
>JANQEC010000307.1 GCA_028278585.1 Cyclobacteriaceae bacterium
TCAACTGATACCCGTAATTCTCTCTTCCAAGGAGGATGGTCAGTATCAAAGGAATGGTAGAGGCACCAACTAATTCTTTTCCAAGCATACCTAATAGTATTATGTATATTTACCTAATACGATTATGTATGCTGAAAGGTTATTTATGATGTATTTTCCGAGTTTGTTTTATAACCTCATCTCTATTGATTGCTTCACATTGTTCTTGAATTTTCTCAAGAGCAGCCGTAGCTTGGGATCAATGTGGGTTTTGCAGAAGGGCTTGCTTTGGTTTTTCTGATAATAATTCTGATAGGTTTCTGAAGATGCTTTGAATGCTTTAAATGGTAGGATTTGTGTGATAAATGGGCCTTCTTTTTCTGACAAAGCCGAAAGACAATCATTGGCATGTTTCTTCTGATCCTGAGAAAAAATATAGATCGCTGAACGATACTTGCTTCTCATCGAATGATTTGATGTGGAGGCATGAGTTCTAAGATGAATCTCTATAAGAATTTTAAGGTTTACAATTTTTGGATCAAAGTGAACGATCACGGCCTCAGAAAGAGAATCGAAAGGCTTTTCCGACGCTATCCAACCTTGTTCTATCATATGAACACCGTGTAAGACAGAAAAGACTGCTTCTGTGCACCAGTGGCATCCGCCACCAAAACCAATTTTTTCAATAATTTCCACTAATAGCCCAGTTGATAAACCACTTCAATTGGAAAATCCATCATAGTTATTCCTTAATTACAATTCTCTTGGTGAACGCCATATCTTCATTTTTAATCTGCACGAAATAGATGCCCGAACCTAGATGAGTCACAGGTATTCGATACGAGCTTGATGAATTAGGCTTTCTAAGAATAATTTTACCTGATTCACTGAATACAGTGATATCGAATTTGGTTTCTATATTGGCATACTTCACCATAAAGAAATCAGAAGTAGGGTTTGGATAAATCACTAAATTTCCTTCAATAACTTCAGCATTTAAGATCGTATTCTCAATTTCCGCAATGAAAAAATTCGGAGTTTCGTCATGAATCGTTGTTACTTGATGATCTTGGAATTTGGTTGGAGGGAAATAATTCCCGGTCATATAGATTTTTTCATCATAGGCATCAATTGCCTGTATTCTTGATGGTCCTGACGAAAAGTTTAACACCCATTGAATTTCTCCACTACTCAAATATTTTGCCAGGAAACCAATTCCTTTGGTACTGCCCGCGCTACTGGAGATTTGATTTTCTTCCTCGCCAAAATCAGCAATGCCTCTGATTGTTCCCGATACCAGAACACTTCCCTGATTGTCAAGAGTAATTCCTCTACCTGTTTCTGGAGAATTACTAAATCCAGAAGAGCTTCCTGCTGTTTGTAACCATCTTAAAGAACCGTCGGAACCTAATTTCATTGTAAGAATATCCATTAAGCCATTACTGACTATTTTTTCATCCTCAAAAATCAAACTATCTGTAAAACTTCCTGTGATCAGAATTTCGTCAGCACTATTGATGGTGACATCAGTTCCTAATTCATTCCCTTGCCCTCCAATGGATTTTACCCAAAGAACTTTTCCATCTGCACCAAACTTTGCCAAGATGATATCAGGCGACGTAACTGGGAAGGCTCGTGTACTGTCTGTGGTTGAAATAAGTGAGAAATCACCTAATACAACCTCTTCACGATAAGTGAGAATATCATCGTGGAAAGTTCGATATTCTCCAATTGCAACCACATTGTCATCACTGTCTATCGAGATTTCATCAAACTGACAAAATAGACCACCGTTGCTCGTGGATATCCATTCGAAATTGCCTTGAGCATTATATTTCATTACAAAACCATGAGATCCGCTTGTCAGGTTATTAATAGTAGTATCTCCCACAATCAAAGGTGTTTCTGGTATGCCTGATCCCGTCAATCTTCCTCCTATGAGAATCGAATTGTCCTTGGAGATAGCAATGGACCTGGTCTTCGGAAAAATGGCTCCATCAAGAAGAACTTTATCCCAAATCAGATTTCCATCTGCATCATACTTAACCATTGATCCATCAAAACTGCTGTACCCTACTACTATTATGTCCCCGGAATTGTCCACCACTACATCTGAGTGACCATAGCTGGGTAGTTTTCTAACCCATTCAAGATCTCCAGCAGAACGTGTGTATTTGGCCAAGAATGAGAAGTTGGATGGAGAGATAGCTTCTTCTCCTTCGAAGGTTGTAGAGTTTCCGGTTGTAACACCAGTATAAAAAATTGAATTGTCTGTTGTGGCAATTGAATAACCAAGGTCTGAATAACCATTATTAAGCTCATATACGTCTCCAGCTCCTGATTTAAACCATGTTACAGACTGTGCTGGCAATAATTGAATACTTAGCGTCAGTATTGTCGCAAAAAGAATTTTATTGTTGGAGTAGAGTTTTATGCGCATTGTTCAAACCTAATTTTTTCCTACTTTTCTACCAAGCATTACGTTATATAATACTTTCAACGATTATTATACTCCTTAATCAGTACATTCAGCCTTTTAAAATCCAGAACTCCTTTAGCTTCTTTCAGGTGATGCATAATGGCAAGTCCTTTAGCTAATTGACTGTCAACATTTTTTACTTTTTGAACGATGTAAATTAAGCTTCTTTGTTTACCCTTCGTAAGGGATTGGAAATAGTTACGGCCTTCATCATCCTGCGCAAGGAGTACTTCAAAAGACTCTGGCATTGGTATGCCAAATTCGGAGGTGTCTTTTTCAAGGCTCACGTTTATTTCATCTCCTTCTTCAATCCCAAGTTTTTTCTTTTGTTCAGTATTTACATAGATCGAATAGGCACCATCTTTATGCATCAAAGCGCTGTGTATGGGTTCATTTCCATTGATCGAACAAAGTACTCTTCGGTTATCGCCTTCTATAAATTGGTCTCCAATTTCTTTTGGGATGGGTATATAGTAACTCCAGAGTTTGTTATGAAAATTCTCAAGAGTAGAAGTTATCTCCATCAGTCATCCAAATGATTTCTAAGGGCGGCCAGAAGCTCCTGGTTACTTTGTATATATCCTATAGATCTCCCAATAAGAAATTCCTGGGTTTTACCATAATCGTAGATTTTTCTGAAATTCTCAGGACGAGACAAAATGGTTTTCACTTTTTGATAATCCAGGGGAAGATCTTCCCAGCTGGCTTCTTCCATGATGATGGCAGAATTGGTATTGATGGAATTCATTTTTTCCTGAAATTTCCCTTCCTCAAAATCACGAACGATTTTCACATTAGGTTGTGTGAATGTGTAATAATTCTGTATTTGATACAGAAGATCGACATCACTGATGTTGGCTAAAAGACCCAATTGATTCATAGATTCGAAGGCACTTTTTTGTGGCACGTATAAAATGAATCCTCGTGATCCGTGGTAGTAGCTTTCCAGG
>JANQEC010000324.1 GCA_028278585.1 Cyclobacteriaceae bacterium
GCCATGAAAAGGTCGCCTCAAGTGTTCTCACAGTTTTGGAAAATGTTGTTAAGGAATATGGATTAACCAAAATACGTGAATTAAGGCTGGATGTATGGGGTGGGTGCTTTAACATTAGACCCATTAGAGGAGGCACTAAACCTTCCATGCACAGTTGGGGGATAGCCATGGATTATGATCCCTCACGTAACAGGTTGCGATGGGGAGCGGATAAGGCTCATTTTGCGAAAGAAGAATACCAGGCTTGGTGGGAAATCTGGGAAGAAGAAGGATGGGTAAGCCTCGGACGATCTAGAAATTTTGACTGGATGCATGTTCAGGCGGCCAAGATATAAAAGGAAGTTCTGCAACTGAATTGTTAATGAAACAGATACACAAACAGGCCATTCTGATTGCCTGTATCATAATTTCGTTTACATCCTTAAGCCAGGCCATTGAGGAGTGTTTGTATTCAAAAGAAGAATTTCCTTCGGATTATATCTTCATTAGTTATAGAGGAGTTGATTATGAAGATCTAACCGAATTGAGAAATGATTTTACAGGAAAGGGATATGCTTTTTGGGACTACAATGATTCGGGGTGTGGAGATAGATGTTTTGACTCAGAGAATGTTGGTGATATCATTCTAAATTCAAGCGTAGCTCTTGTTGCCTGGTCTTCAGATTACATAACCAGTCCGTATTGCCTTGATGAGCTTCAGATGATTGAGACGATGGATGAGTGTTGTGAATTGAAAGTGCTTGATTTATGTCTCGATAAAACTAAAACCAACGATTGCGATAACCTGGAGGAGATCTATTCGGAATTGATGAACATTTTCAACTAATCCTTTTAAGATTACTCACATAAGGTTTGTCCTTCTCCCCCTTCCCCATTCGTCCTATATCTTTGAAATAGGACATGAGAAAGCGCACGAAGACTTTTTTGTTAAACGCCTCCTTCAATGTTACTTTTTGGATCGCGCTATTCATGCTGGTATTGGCCATCCGGTACTATGACATAGGAAACATTGCATTCGTACAGATGGATATTCACATTCCGGCCATTCGCATTTATGGAAATGGAATTATCCTGGGAATCTTGATCGGCCTTCCCTATTCCCTGATGGAAGTATTCCTGAAGCATCGTGGGTTATATAGAAACTCGCTTCTGAGGATCATGACTTCCAGGTTAGCGATCCAGTTTTTAATCACTGCTACCTTTCTGACGATCATCGCCTATGTTAATTACTACCTTGATGTTCAAAATGGAGAAATTGATGGAGCTACCGTAGGCTTTGACCGTTACATCTTCAGTGCAACTGTGATGTTTCTTTTTACTGGAGCATTTATTGGGAATATTATCCTTAGTGTTTTTAGAACATTGCAACAGAAAATTGGTGAAGATGTCTTTTATGAGCTGTTGCTTGGAAAGTATAGTCCTGCCAAGGAAGAAGAACGGGCATTTATGTTTTTGGATTTAAAGTCATCCACCACAATCGCGGAGGAATTGGGACATGAGAAGTATAGCTTTTTTATCCAGGATTGTTTTTCAGACCTCCATCCCGCAGTGGTAAAAACACGTGCAATGGTTTATCAATATGTTGGAGATGAAGCTGTTCTTACATGGGATTTGGAAATGGCGATCACTCGGGCTAATTGCATCAATGCCTATTTTGAATTCGAAAGTCAGCTACAATCTAAAAAGGAATATTATGCTAAAACCTATGGAGTCGTTCCAACTTTCAAAGCCGGCGTGAACATCGGCAAGGTAATGGTGGCCGAAGTAGGTGTTATCAAGCGTGAGATTGCGTATCACAGTGACGTGCTAAATACAGCGGCCAGAATTCAAGGTCAATGCAATGAGAAGAATGCCAGGTTATTGGTTTCTGAAGAGGTGTACACAAAGCTTGGCTCGAATGAACGCCTTAGATTTACCGAAAAAGGAAAAGTACTACTTCGGGGAAAAAACAACGAAGTACATATTTACGAGGTAAATGAAGCCGATCTCTAAAACACTATTACGCAAGGTTCTCCTTGATTATAGAAGACTTCTTTATACTGAGGTCTACCTGAAGCGGAATGGATTGTTATGCAAAAACCTTTTGGATTTCATAAAAAATGAGAACTTCAAAACAATTCATACCTTCTTGCCCATTGAGAAAAACAATGAACCCGACATTACAAGGATATTTCCCGACTTGCTGGAATCAGGTGGAGAGATCATAATTTCTAAAACCAATTTTGAAAAGAAAACTCAGGAACATTTTTTTCTGGATGAGGATACCCGGTTGGAAAAAAACAATATGGGCATACCCGAGCCAGTTGATGCACAGCCAGCCGACATCAATGAAGTAGACCTGATTCTGGTTCCTCTTCTAGTGGCAGATAAAATGGGGAATCGAATTGGATATGGAGGTGGCTATTACGATCGTCTTTTAAAAGAAACATCGGCAATGAAAGTTGGTTTAAGTCTGTCGCCACCACTTGATAAAATTATACAGGCTGAAGATTGGGACATTTCGTTGGATAAAATCATAACTCCGTTTGATCTTTTGGAGGAGTAACACAACGAGAAATAATTAAGTATTTATGCTGGGTGATCGATCCCCATATAAATTTGCATCAAACACTGAATCATGAGTTTAAAGACAACCATAGAACAAGAGATCAAGCAGGCAATGCTTAGCAAGGACAAGGATAGATTGAGAGCACTAAGAGCTATAAAATCACTCATCCTTCTTGCCGAGACTGAAAAAGGTGGTGGTGGAGAACTTTCCGAAGATGTGGAATTGAAATTGCTTACCAAAGCGGCAAAACAACGTCGTGATTCAATTGAGATATTCGAAGGCCAGGAAAGAGAAGATCTTGCAGCTACTGAAAAATCCGAATTAGCCATAATTGAAAGTTTTCTACCAGCCCAATTGAGCGAAGCGGAAGTTGAAGCAGAAGTAAAGCAAGTGATAGCTTCGGTAGGTGCTACAGGTCCTCAGGATATGGGTAAGGTAATGGGTGCCGCTACCAAGAAATTGGCTGGAAAAGCAGATGGAAAAATGATATCAATGCTGGCAAAAAAACTACTTGGTTAATTGGGCTTTTTTGATATTATATTACTTATTCTCCTTGGCTTAGGAGGAATAAGAGGTTTTAGAAATGGATTTATAGTCGAGGCTCTCTCCTTTTTTGCATTCTTTATAGGACTTTTTATTGCGTTAGAGTTTACCATACCCGTAACACTTTCCCTTTTTGGCTCAAGCTCATTTTTCGATCTAATAGCAATTGTTGTATTTATCTTATTGTTTGTTCTGCTAAGTTTTTTGATCAAACTGGGGGCTAAGTCTATGAAGAATGTTGTTGACTTCACACTTTTAGGTGTCGTTGATAATTTTTTTGGAGCTGTAGCCGGGGTTTTTAAATCCGCTTTCATAATAAGCATTATTTTTTGGGTTATTGAATCAGTTGGTGTAGATGTTGTGGATAGATATTCGGATGATACAGTAATTTTCCCGTATATTGTTGGTATGGGTCCTACGGTCTTTGAATGGTTAAGCGGCCTGATCCCACTTATTAGGGATTTGATTGATACAATGGAGAGCCTTCCGGCCAACAAGGATTCAGTATTGACAATGTTGGGTTAATTAAATTTGACAAATTCAAGGAAATAGAAGGTATGATTGCAGAGCAGCTCATTAACTATATGGTTCCCCCGTTGAAACCAACGGATGACATTACCAGAGCAAAACAATGGATGGATGAGTTCAGGGTTAAGGAGTTGCCTATTGTAGACAATGGAAAACTTCTGGGGTATGTCTCGGAAGAACTGCTTTACGACTCAGAAATTATGCACCCTGAAGTTGGTGCTTACCCGTTGATCAGCGAATCCGTAATCGTAGCTCCCTGGAAGCATTACTACGATATCCTGAAAGTTTTATCTGAAAATAAGATGGATGTAGTGTCTGTGGTTGATAACGAAGAATTTAAAGGTGTTGTACTTAGAGATGATATATTGCGTGAATTTTCAAAAACTGCTATTGTCAACTCGGAAGGCGCAATAATTATTCTTCAAACTTCCTTAAAAGACTATTCCTTATCTGACATTTCCAGGATTGTTGAAATGAACGGGTCCATTGTTTTAGGAGCAAATGTTCGGCCCAATAGCGATGACCCATCTCAAATTGAGATTGTGATCAGGATCAACGGTCAGGAAGTGAACCAAATTTCTAATGGTCTCAATAAGAGCGGCTACCAGGTTATTTCGTCCTTTAATACGGAAGACAAATCCTTTGATGAAGAGGAACGATTTGGATTGCTAATGAAATACCTGAATACCTGATGAAACGGGTTGTTCTTCATGGCCTTGAAATAGAGGAAGATTCAAAAAAGTATGTCAATCAAATAATAGATAGACTTACCAATGAAGGATCAGAGATATTTGTTACTAACATTTTCCAGGAAAGAAACCAAAATCTTTTAGGAGATCAACAATCATTGGTTGAAGAAGTAGATTCCAGTTTTGATGCTGTATTTAGTCTTGGAGGTGATGGCACTTTTTTGGAGTCTTTGTTGGTTGTAGGAAAAAGCGAGGTTCCAATATTGGGAATCAATATGGGACGGTTGGGTTTTTTAGCCTCGATAGCAAAGGAGTATGTAAAGGAGTCCCTGTTTCTACTTTTCAAAGAAAGCTATACCATTGAGCAGAGATCATTACTCTCACTCGAATCAACTACAGATTTGTTTGGAGGAAAACCTTTTGCATTGAACGAGTGTGCCATTTTAAGAAAAGACACCTCTTCTATGATTATGATCAAGTGTTACATAAATGGGGAATACTTAAATACTTACTGGGCGGATGGCTTGATGGTATCAACTCCAACTGGCTCCACAGGCTATTCATTAAGCTGCGGAGGACCATTGATGATGCCCGATGCAAAAGATTTTGTCATCACTCCGGTGAGTCCTCATAATCTGAATGTTAGACCGCTGATCGTATCCGACGATTCAGAACTCACTTTCAAAATCGAAACCCGCAATCGGAGTTTCTTGATCTCTATGGATTCAAGGTCAGAGACAATAGAAAGCGACGTTGAACTGAAAATAAGTAAGGCTGCGTTTCATGCCAAAATCATACGCATAGAGGGAAATAGCTTTCCTGACACAATCAGAAATAAGCTGGGTTGGGGCTTTGACAAACGGAATTAACTGTTAATTTCGATTAAATTCATAACAGAACCGACAAATGGATGGTAGTTTACAAGGGAAAGTGCCATTTTTTGTTATTCAAGTACAATCAAAAAACTATTTTTGTGTTAATAAGACTGTAGTAATGAAAATGAGAAGCCTAATAATATTCGTCCTCACCTTACTTATGCTTGGCATTGCCGATAACGTAGAAGCCCAACGAAAGAATAAGTACAAAAGGAGAAGACAAACGAACAAGAAGATTTCTCATTACAAAGGAGGACAAAGAGGGTACGGAAGATTCCATCCATATTTGTTTTTTGGAGCTCAACTAAATGCAGGTAACTACTTTGGAGATCTGGCTCCGGTAAACAAAGCAGCAAGTACAGATATTTCATTCACGAGACCTGGCTTTGGATTTGAAGCAGGCTATAAGTTCCATCATTCAGTAGCATTTCGGACTGGACTGAACTGGGTAAGGGTATCGGCAGATGATTTTTCAGCTGATCCAACGACCGAAGAAGGTTTGCCACGATACGCAAGAAACCTTAGCTTTAGAAATGACATCCTGGAATTTCAGGCTGGTGTGGAAGTTTCCCTACTACCTAATTATGGAGGTATTGAACAAAGACTTCCTATTAATGTCTACCTGTTTTTAGGCGGAGCAGTCTTTCTTCATGATCCCAAAGGGAAGGTACCGGAATTGGACTACCAGAGCACTGGAACCCCTGCAGCTCCGCAAGCAGGTGAATGGGTAAGCTTGAGAGACCTGGGAACAGAAGGTCAGAATTTAGGTGTCGCTGAACCATATAGCAAAGTTGAATTTTCGGTTCCCGTTGCTGTTGGAGCAACCATGAGATTGCCTGGTACTAATTTGAATGCCAGCCTTGAATTTGGATTTAGGTATTTATTCACAGATTACATTGATGATGTGAGTACGGATTATGTTAACCTTGATCGATTTACTGACCCTGTTGCAAGGATAATGTCCGATCGCTCTGCTGAAGCAACTTCTTTCAATGGAGACACAAGAGATCTTAGCGGCTTGCAAATAGATAATACCACCACTGGTTTTAACTCCTCTGGATTTATTGGTGGAGGAGTTGATGGAGTTGGCAGAGGTAATCCTGACAACGACGACATGATCTTTGTTACATCAATTAAGATCAGATACTTCATGAGTAAAGGCCCAAAAAGAAGCGCAAAATTCAGGTAGTCCTTGAGGAAAATCCTTTTCACAATACTGGTATTTTTTCAGCTGTCAGCCAGCTCCCAGTTCATAGAATTTGGAGGCGGACCGGGATTTATGAATTATTCCGGAGACCTTGTTCGAGGGTATGACTTTGGTACAACTGCTCTTGCTGGTTCCGTTTACTATCGAATGAATTTCTCAGAAATTGTGACACTAAGACTTGCTGCGACCATAGGAAAAGCAAAAGGCTCTGAGACCCCAATAGATGCTTTTGCCGTTCAAAGAGATCATTCATTCAGTAACTCCATTTTGGAGTTCTCATCTGTTTTTGAATATCATTTTTTTGACTTTAAGAGCCAGAAAGCTCAAAGAGATTGGTCTCCATATATTTTTGGTGGCTTTGGGGTCATGAGTGTCGGTGATATTCCAGCTAACAGTGGTGTAGGGAAGATTCAGCCGGTGTTGCCAGTAGGATTTGGCGTTAAATATCTGGTTGCGAAAAAATACAGTATTGGGTTTGAGGCAGGAGCAAGAAAGACATTTTATGATTACCTCGATGGAATTTCAGATGGCGACCAGACAATCAAAGATTATCAATACGGAAATCCAAAGGACGACGATTGGTACTTTTATACTGGAATTTCATTTAGTATAATCCTGTTCAATATTCCATGTCCATTTCCTTACATTCCAAATAATTCATTGCTGTCACGTTAAAGGAAGTTAAATACCTGATTTTCATTCTCATTAACTAAAAAAAGCCCCATTTTTGTGTCCTTTTCCAGATAAAATCGTGCAGGAAGAATACCATATTGACCCTGAAAAGTTGCCCAGGCACATTGCCGTAATTATGGACGGAAATGGAAGATGGGCGAAGAAACAGGGAGTAAAAAGAATTTTGGGTCATCAGAATGCAATTAAGGCAGTTCGGGAGGTCACAGAAGGATGTGCAGAACTTGGCGTTGAATACTTGACGCTCTATGCATTTTCAACAGAAAATTGGGAAAGACCAAAACACGAGGTTGACGGGCTGATGACATTGCTGGTAAATACCATAAAAGATGAAATGCCAACATTAGTGGAAAATAATATAAAACTGTCTTCCATAGGAAACCGCAACGATTTACCAGCTAAAGCAAAAAAGAGCCTTGAAGAAGCAATACTATTGACAGAGGAACATACAGGGATGGAATTGATCCTCGCGCTGAATTATAGCGGAAGATGGGACATAATGAATGCGGTTGAAAGTATTGTCAAGAATGGAGAATCAGAAATTAATGTTGAGAATTTTCAGAAACATCTGTCTACTTCAACAATCCCTGATCCGGAACTCTTGATAAGGACAAGTGGAGAAATGAGGATAAGTAATTTTTTGCTGTGGCAAATGGCGTACACAGAATTATACTTTACGGAGGTCTTATGGCCCGATTTTAGAAAGAACAACTTACATGAAGCTATTAATTCATATCAAAGAAGAGAGCGAAGGTTTGGTAAAACAAGTGAACAGTTGAAAATAAAGGCATGAGGAAATTTGTATTTATCATCGCGGTTTTAGTAGGGTTTGAGTCCTTTGGTCAAATCGTTTTTGGAAGAAACAATCAAACCAACAATTCCAGTGTTTCGATCAACTATTCCAGTCCAAAAGAATATGAGATTGCAAACATCGAAGTGAAGGGTGTCCAGTTTTTGGATAACAATGCGCTTATTTCACTTTCCGGATTGCGCGTTGGGGATAAGATTAAAGTTCCTGGCGACGAGGTTTCAACGGCAATTAAGAAGCTTTGGAAACAAGGTATAATAGGCAATGCTTCCATTTATGCTTCAAAGCTTGAAGGAGATAAGATATGGCTGGTCATTGAGTTGACAGAGCGTCCCAGATTGACCAGGTACACAATTGAAGGAGTTAACAAAACACAGAAAGGGGAAATAGAAGATAAAATTGATCTTGTCCGGGGAAAAATCTTGACAGATGTTCTGATCAAGAATACCGAGTTGGCAGTCTTTAAATTCATGGAAAGCAAAGGATTTCTGAATGCAAAGGTGAATGTTGTTCAACAGCAAGACACCGTGCTAAGAAATAGTGCTTACCTTAAAATAGTAGTCGATAAGGGCCAGAAAGTTAAAATCAGGAATATTCAATTTGCCGGGAACGAGAACTTTGCTTCAGCAAAGCTGAGAAAGCAGTTTAAGAGTACAGGAATGGTTCCGAAATTTTCACTGCCAACGGAAATCATCAAAAAATTCCCTTCGTTTATTTGGCCTCCTAACCTTGTGAAATTCATTACGACTCCTAAGAAAGTAAGTGGTGAAGAAGTACGTGAATACTTTGCAAAACATGTCAATTTCAATTTTTTCAAGTCGTCGAAGTTTGTTAAGTCTGACTATGAAGATGATAAGGACCTGTTGATCGGATTCTATAATTCCAAAGGGTATAGAGATGCCAAAATTGTAGCTGATACCACTTATAACACGAACAACAAGTTCATGAACATCGATTTGACAGTTGATGCCGGGAAAAAGTATTATTTCAGAAATATCAACTGGACAGGAAACTACATTTATACCAGTGAACAATTAGCGCAAGTGCTGGGTATTCAAAGTGGTGACGTATATGATCTTGACCTGGTAAACACAAAACTGAATTTTAATCCTACAGGAGCAGATATCAGCTCTCTTTATATGGATGACGGTTACCTTTTCTTCAACATAAACCCTGTGGAGGTAGGTATATATGAAGATTCCATTGACTTAGAGATGCGAATTTATGAAGGAGCACAAGCCACCATTGATAAAGTCACCATAAGTGGGAATGAGAAGACCAGCGATCATGTTATTTTAAGACAATTACGTACCATGCCGGGTGACAAGTTTAGCAGATCTGAACTGATAAGAACCCAACGAGAGCTTTCGCAGCTTGGATATTTTGATCCTGAACAGGTTAATCCGGTTCCAATTCCAGATCCGGTTAATGAGACTGTAGATATAGAATGGCAATTGGTTGAAAGATCCAATGATCAAATTGAACTTTCAGGAGGGTGGGGTGGAGCCTTTGGTTTTGTTGGAACCTTTGGTGTAACGTTCAATAACTTTTCTGCGAAAAACCTTTTCAATAAAAGTCAATGGAGAGGACTACCAGTTGGAGATGGTCAAAGTCTATCTGTGAGATTCCAGGCAAATGGAAGGCAATTTCAGAGCTATTCATTTTCCTTCGTAGAGCCCTGGCTCGGTGGAAGAAAACCTAACTCTTTTGGGGTGAGCTACAGTAAATCGATCCAGCGTCAAATTGATAGATTTACTGATACCACCGTCGGGTCACTGAAAGTAACAGGAATTTCACTTTCATTAGGACGAAGAGTACGTTGGCCGGACGATTTTTTCACAGTAAGCAATTCAATTTCATATCAACGATATGACTTGTTCCAGTTTGGTAGCCGGTCACTGGGATTCCAAACGGGAGATGCGAATAGCTTCACCTTCAACACGACCATTGCAAGGAATTCAATAGATCAGCCAATGTATCCGCGAAGTGGATCTTCTATTTCACTAAGCGCTTCATTCACACCACCATTCTCCCTGTTAGGCAGAGATGTGAGCGGCGAAGATGTTGACAATGCAGAGAAATTCAAATGGTTGGAATATCACAAATGGAACTTCGATAGTAAGTACTATATGACCTTGGTCGGAAAGCTGGTACTTGCGACCAGGGCACACTTTGGTTATATAGGATCGTATGACAGAGATATTGGAGTGGGTCCTTTTGAAAGATTCCAGCTTGGAGGAGATGGTTTGACTGGTCAGAATTTCTTACTGGGAACAGATGTAATTGGGCTTAGAGGCTATACCAATAACTCGATTAGCCCGTTTGATGCGGAAAATAACATTGAAGGAGGAACAATTTTCAATAAGTATGTAATGGAGCTTAGGTATCCATTGTCTCTGGCACCAACAGCCACTATTTATGGTCAGGTTTTCTTTGAAGGAGGCAATAACTGGGATGATTTTGCTAAATTCAATCCTTATGACATAAAAAAATCAGTAGGTGTGGGCCTTAGAATCTTCATGCCAGCGTTTGGTCTTATGGGAATTGATTGGGCATACGGATTTGATAGAGCACCTGGTGCTCTTGATAATTCAGGACCGCAATTTCATTTCTCTATAGGCCAACAAATCAGATAGTATGAAAAAGTCGATCGTCCTCCTGTTTTCATTATTGTATGTTACCGTTACATTTGCGCAAAAATTCGGCTATGTGGACACGCAGTATATTTTGAGTAAAATGCCAGAATATAAAGAAGCACAGGCTGAAATTGAGAAATTGGCAAAGGGATGGGAAGTAGAGATCCAGGAATTATATTCTGAGGTTGAAGGAATGGAAGTGGCATTGAAGGCTGAAGAAGTTTTACTAACCCAGGACATGAGAGAGGATCGAATTGCTGAAATTGATAGAAAGTGGAAAGAGGTAAAGGAATATCAACAGCAAATTTTTGGGTTTGATGGGCTTTATTTTCTCAAGAAGAAGGAGTTGGTTAAACCTGTGCAGGACGAGGTGTTTGAGGCTGTAGAAAGAGTTGCAAAAAACAACCGACTCCAGATTGTATTTGATAAATCAGGAGATTTGGTCATGATATATACTGATCCGATCCATGATTATACGGATTTTGTGCTAGAAGATCTGGGATTGGTAGAAAATCAGACGGCTGGAAACAACTGAGCACAATATTTGAAGAGAATCACTTAAACCTTAAATAAGAAGGACCAAAAAGGTCAAAAAATAAATTTTAGAAAACATGAAATCGAGAATTTTACTTAGTGCAGCCCTTTCA
>JANQEC010000352.1 GCA_028278585.1 Cyclobacteriaceae bacterium
GGAAAGTATGAGGAAGGACGATTAGATAGTCGTGCCAAATCCAATTTCAATGTTCGCTATGGCAATAAGGACGATGATACTTTAACAATGATTGATAAAGATGAATCCATTAAAAGTGTCTGGAAAAAAGAGAAATCCAAGCTCAGCTGGGACATCTATGAGAAGGAAGACGGTCAATGGCTGCACCGAAAATCTTCAGTAGTTAAGCGTTAATTTAAATACAATTAGCAACCTGTTTCGAATCCTGCCCGTTTACTAGGCAAAGGTGAAACAAATACTTATCTTTTCGAAATGAAAGGAACATACCTCGGAGAATTTGAAGAGTTGGTCTTACTGACAGTCGGTATTTTACATGACGATGCCTATGGGCTGGCAATTACCGATGAGCTGGAATCCAGGACAAAAAGAAATGTAACTATAAGCTCCGTGCACAAGGCGTTAGTCAGGCTTGAGAGTAAGGGATTTCTCAATTCTCACATGGGCGAAGCCTCAAAGGAAAGAGGTGGCAGAGCCAAAAAGCTGTACCAACTAACAAATTCTGGTAAGAATGTACTAAACGATTCCAGGTCGCTCAGAAATCATATGTGGAATGATGTGCCAAAAATTGTATGGGAAGGAGGAGAGATATGACCCCAACTCCTCCTGTCTGGATGACAAAATTCCTTCGATGGTATTGTAGAAGGGACCTTGTGGATGGAATTGAAGGTGACTTATTTGAACTATATGAGCGAAGATTGAATAAGTACGGAAAATTCCGCGCGAATACGCTTTACCTCTTTAACATCTTACTGTTCTTTCAACCTTTTGCACTTAAAAAAAGAAATCGAAATCGAAGATTAAATTCCATTGATATGTTTCGTAACTACCTAACAATTGCAGTCAGAAGTTTGATGAAAACCAAGTCCATTTCAGCTATTAACATCATCGGATTAGCTATAGGGATTGCAAGTTTCATCATAATGACCGCCTATGTGTTTAGCGAGCTGTCGTTCGACAAATTTCATTCGAAGGCAGAACGAATAGTTAGAACCGTTTATTCATATGAAGCACGCGGGTCAACCACTGGTGTTGCCCGGGTGGTATTTCCTTTGAAATACAGACTGCTTGAAAACTACCCGGAAGTGGAAAAAGTTGTGCGCTTCCATGAAGACAACAACGATGCTATCACACTTGAATATCGGGATAAACTGTTTACAGAAGAAAAAATATTCTTTACGGACCCTGAAATATTTGATGTTTTTGATTTCCCTTTCGTTGCAGGAGATCCTGGAAAGGCCCTGACTTCAAGGAATAGTATTGTCATGACCGAGGAAGCAGCAAAGAGATATTTTGGCAGTGAAAACCCTATAGGAAAAACAATACTCTTTAAAAATGAAGATCAATTGCTCGTCACGGGTATTCTGGAGAAATCTACTCATTCTCAGATTGATTTTGATTTCCTTGTTCCACTTGAATTGCAACGTTACAGATGGCTAAAAGAAAACAGCAACGATGATCTTGAAAAAAATTGGAGGTGGTCTGGAGCATGGACGTATGTTTTATTAAAAAGTGCTGAACTGAAAACCTCATTTGATGAACGTTTTCATGAAGATGGTGTGGATTTCTTTGGAAGAATAAGTGACCCTCCTGTGGACTATCATTACACCTCACAGTCGTTACTGGATGTTCATTTAAAATCAAACCTGGCAGCTGAAATAGGGGTGAACGGGACGGTCAGCCAGGTCTATGGTTTTGCGATAACTGCATTTTTGATTCTCATTATTGCCTGTCTCAATTTTATAAATCTGACCACTGCTCAGTCGACGAGCAGGGCTAAGGAGATTGGTTTGAGAAAAGTGATGGGAGCACATCGGATCAATCTTATATGGCAGTTCATTACTGAGTCGATTCTTGTGACAATCTTAAGCACGGTTCTAAGTCTGCTACTCATCGAGGTGATGATGCCCATATTCAATTCCTTTATGGATCAGAACATCACAATCCCATACTTTCAATTACCGATCCTTATTCTCTTGTTCTTTTTAGGTGCTATCGTAGTTGGAGGATTGGCAGGTTCCTATCCATCCTTCTATCTGAGTAAGCTGAAACCCATTAAGACATTGAAAGGAGATACTCAAGCAGGCGGTGGTAACTCCAACCTGAGGAAAACATTCGTCATTGGTCAATTCATAGTATCCAATATTTTGATTATTGGGATCATTGTCGTGCAGCTTCAGATGAATTTGGTCAAGGGCAAAAACCTTGGTTTCGACAAAAACCAAACAATCATATTAGAACATGGATCTAAGATGGAAAATGAGTTTCAGTTGTTTAAATCCAAACTTTCGAATATTCCATCTATTGCTGGAATCAACCAGGGCTACGTTGCTGGAACACCTGGATGGGTTCAGAGCTTTCGTGTTGAAGGTGAAGACCTCGAGGCTGCCAAGAGCATCGGAATTAATCACATAGGATACGATTTCTTAGATTTTTTTGGATTGGAGATGGTGAGTGGTAGATTCTTTTCCAAGGAATTTTCCACGGATTCAACTAAGGCAGTTTTGATCAATGAAGCTGCCGTCCGGGCGCTTGGCTGGACGAACGAGACAGCTCTTGGAAAAACCTTCACCACCAGCCGATGGGAAACAAAAGTGATTGGTGTAATGAGGGATGCAAACTTCGAATCACTTTACAAGCCCATAAAACCCAACGTTTTTAAACTTAGCTTTTTTGGAGATGTAGCCATCAAGTTCGAAACGGAAAATCATGACCAATTGGTGGCAGCTTTAGGAGCAGTTGAAGATGCCTGGATGGAATTGTTTCCGCAGTGGCCATTTGAATTCACTTTTTTGGATCAGCAGATTGAAGACCAGTATCTTAAAGATGAAAGACTAGGTCAAATGATTCAATTCTTTGCACTGCTAGCCATTTTTATAGCATGTATGGGATTATTTGGGCTGGCTACCTTCACCGTGAAAAAGAGAACAAAGGAGATCGGTGTTAGAAAAGTGCTGGGAGCCGGTATTTGGAATATAGTGGCTGTCATTATGAAAGGATTCCTTGTTCTTGTTTTAGTGAGCTTTATTATTTCAGTCCCGGCCGGGTATTATATCTCTGAAAACTGGCTACAGGATTTTGCTTATCGCATAGAACTTGGCCCTCTTATCTTCCTTTTTTCAGGAGTTATATCAACCATTGTCGCAGGACTAGCTATTCTATCTCAAAGTTTATACGCAGCGCGTTTAGACCCGGTAAGTACACTCAAATATGAGTGAATTTGAAAATGATCAGAAAACCAAATCAAACAAGCCTCCAGGCTGGTCGCTTAGGTTTCTTCGATGGTTTTGTAAAGAAGATCTCATCTATGGGATAGAAGGAGACTTGATTGTGATGTTTAACCGGAGGAGGCAAAGGATGAGTCTTTTCAAGGCCAAATTATTCTTCGTTCTTAATGTCTTGATGTTTCTGCGACCATTTGCAATTAAACCACTTAAAAAAAATAGGAACATGAACCCTTTAACTACCCTGAAGCTTAATTTGAAATTTGCTTTTCGAAACTTGTTGAAGACAAGAACGAACAGCTCACTCAATATTCTTAGCCTTGCCATCGGTTTGATGGCTGCTATCTTATTGACTTCCTACATTTCTCGGGAATTGAGCTTTGATAAATTTCACATGTTTGGTGAGAGGACCTATAGATTTGGATATCAAGTTGAAAGTGAAAATCAACCTACCCGACAATTGGCATGGGTTTCTGCTTTGGTAGCACCTACGGCAATAGAGAGCTATCCCGAAATAGAAAGTATTGTTAGAATAAGGGATTGTGGTGGGACGATGATCGGTCCTGGAAATAGTGTTTTTCTTGAACAAAATGGATTTTTTGCCGGAGAATCTTTTTTCGATGTTTTCGATTTTAATCTCATAAATGGTATAGAGAATGATGTTCTTGATGAGCCTTATGAGATAGTATTAAGCCAACAACTGGCAGAAAAATACTTTGGAGAAACAAATCCCATTGGACAATTTCTCGAGCTAAGGTTGAGAGATACGCTACGGCTAGAAGTTTCCGGAGTAGTGGAGAATACTCCTTCCAATTCCCATTTTAAATTCGATTACTTAATCTCTCATAAAACGAGAGAATTACTTTATCCTCATATTCAAGGATGGTTTGCATTGGGAACTCATACCTATTTTCGTTTGCAGGAGGGTGTAGATAAAAAAGAATTTGATAAAAAGATTGAAAACCTGGTGATGGATGCCTACGGGGAAGAGGCACTGAAGATGGGTTTCACCATTAAGTTATTCACTCAAGCTCTCTGGGATATCCATTTAAAATCAGACCTGGGAAATGAAATTGCCAGCAATGGTAGCATTACTTACATTTATATAGCAGCTGGAATTTCATTAGCGATTTTATTCATTTCTGTTTTCAATTTTGTCAACCTATTTATAGCCAGGTCAGCCAAGTTTGTAAAACAAGTTGGTATCAAAAAAATAATGGGTGCAAATCAATCCCAGTTGCTTTATCAATCATTGGTTGAGACCTTGATTATGTTGATGATATCATTCTCCGTTGCGATCCTACTCGCCTATGCTCTCTTGCCCTATTTTGAAAAGCTTGTTTCCCGGGAATTAGTCATACAATGGGTGGGAGTGTTTTCGCTTGGTTCTTTGGGGTTGCTTTTGTTTATAGTAGGGTTAATAGCTGGTTTGTATCCAGCTATTCTGACTGCCTCTTTCAAGTTGACAAGTAAGGTTATGGGCATAACTTCAATTGGTGGACATAAAGGCATCCTGAATCATTCGTTCCTTGTCGCTCAGTTTGGACTTGCAACCATTCTCATTAGTTCGGTTTTGGTCATTCGAAATCAATTGGATTTTATGACTGGATCCTCATTGGGATTCAACAGTGAACAGGTAGCGGTCATAGAGCTTTGGAACAATCGTGCAGTAAGAAACAATAGTTCAATTTTGAAGACAAGACTTCTTGATGCACCAACAATTTCGTCTGTTACAGCTTCTAACAGTATTCCGGGTGAATTGCTTCTTAATAGAGTAGGTTATCCGGAAGGTGATGATTCTAAGAGCAAAGTAATGTTTTCACTGCTTGTTCAAGATGATTTTCTTGAGCTCTATAATCTTAAAGTAATTGCTGGACGTGGTTTTAATCCCGAGATAACAACAGATGCGAATGAGGCATTCATTATAAATGAAACAGCTGCTAACGAGTTTGGCTGGATACCTGATGAAGCCATTGGAAAAGATTTTCAATGGGGATCTCGCACTGGGAAAATCATTGGTGTGTTAGAAGATTTTCACTACTACGGCCTTCAGGAAAAAATCCCACCGATGATGTTATTGAAGACTAGTGGTGGAGTGGGGTACATGTCGGTAAAAATCAATGGAGAGCTATTGGAAACGGTACAGTTTATTGAAAATAGCTGGACAGAACTTTATGAGGGACAGGTATTTAACCTTTTCTTTCTGGATGACCGATTTGATGAACAATACCGGTTAGAAGCCCAATTGAACAAAATCATTACTCTTTTCACAATGATTGGAATAATAATAGCCTGTGCAGGACTCTTCGGCTTAACCGCTTTGAATGTAGAAAAACGAATGAAAGAGATTGGGATTAGAAAAGTGGTCGGGGCTTCGATTCCATCAATTCTCTACTTGGTTGGAGTTAGGTTCCTACGTTTAATTCTAATTTCCTTTGTTTTGGCTATTCCGATTGCCTATTTGCTTACAAATTGGTGGCTAAACGATTTTGCTTTTAGAATCGATTTGGGTCCCCAGGTCTTCATGCAAGCAACTTCGTTGTCCTTATTGGTGGCAGTAGTCACTGTTGTTCTTCAGTCCTACAAGGCTGCAAGTTTGGACCCTGTCAAAGTGATTAAATACGAATAGTCATTTCTTTTTGTGCCCTGGCAAGTTGGCTTCCGGTATCGAAATGGATGATTTCGAATTTATTTTAAGGAATACTGTAAGCCAGACGATATGAATTGATCGCTTGATTGAATTTTGCAGCATTTATTCAAGTAACTTGTCGACCACAAACGATCAATTTTGAATGAAAAGAAAAAGCTGAGGATCATTCACCGACCATCTGGTGAACTTATTGCAGAAGGAGAAAAAGGGTGGGGAATGTTTTCCTTTGAAGGCAACTACTACATTTCCGGGAAAAACCTAAAAACGAATGGATTTAGATTTTCTGGTATTCCCGGGCTTTGCCCATACAAATTCCTTTATTTCTGGTATCATTTTAAGCCACAAGATGGAAATAAGTCGAGCATGATTGCCTGGAAATACTGGCTTCCAAATCCCATCTTTCCATTCATCGCCTTCCGAATTGCTGTTCCAGCGAGACACCCTCATTTAGTAATAGAGGAATTTTAATTGAGCAGGTTTTAAATCAGAAAATCATCTAATACATTATCTTAGGATTTGAACCCTGGAAATATGTCAACCTCCAACACTTTGATTGCATCAGCGATTTTTCTTTTGCTGTCTATTACCGGCAGTTCTCAAGACTTACTTGAGACTGAAAAATGGAAAACTTTCTTTGAGGAAAAACCCTATCTCGCAAAAGGGGCTGAAATTACGGATGATAAGTTTTGGGAGCTTGAAGCTTCCTACACCTATTACGATACCTACACGCTTCTTGTCATCTTTGTCAACGGTAAAAGTGAAGAATTTAAATGGCAATACGATGGGCTGAGTAATCTGTTAAATAAGAAGAAGGCGCTCCTGGATGAGAATTTTGAGAGACTTGAGAAAGAGAATATTGCCTATATCGTATTTGATGATTTTTTGATAAGGAATCCCAACATGGGTAATTCAATTGCCGGAGATTTCACCTTCGTCCTTTGCGAGGGTCCACTTTCGATTTATAGAGAATACTATTCATCACCCATTACCAAGGATAATACTGTTTCGGGCTTAATGTTTACAATGAATGGGAAACCTGTCAAGGATTTTTATCTTGGCAAATTCGAGAAAAAAGCATCAAAGCTTGTTGCTGATTATACAGAACTCTCAGAAAAGATTCGAAGTAAGAAAGCGGGATACTTCAATACACAAGAAGACATTCTTCGAATAGCTGATGAGTATAATCGGTGGGTAATGGAAAATAACATCTATCGCTATGACGACTGGGCAGGTCTGCAGTTTGATAGATAATCTTTCATAGATCAGATTCAGCTATTTGTTGTCTTCAGTACTGCAAAAACGATTCTAATTTTAGCCAACTTCAAACAATTTTCTTTTTTAATAGTTTACGTGAACCTTTTACAAATTTTATTTGTATTTAAGCTCGGTTAACTATTTCTAATTAGGTAATCCATGATCATTCTCGGGTTTGGTTGAGGGGTCAGAAAACAAATAAGTTCTTATGTTCAAACAGCTAATTAGGGCATCAATGTCCCTGATAACCCTTGTCTGCATAAATGGTCATGCATTTGGTCAATCATATGGCCCTGAGATATCCCACATCTCGATAAATGATGGCCTCTCGCAAAATACGGTCAACACTATTTTGGTTGATGAACAAGGTTTTCTTTGGATGGGAACCAATGATGGATTGAATCGATATGATGGTCATAGTTTCAAGGTATTCACTTCATCTTCCGCAGACACAGCCTCGTTAAGCAACAATCACATTAAGGCAATTTCAAAAGACACTGCTAATAACTTATGGATAGCAACCCAAATAGGGTTAACTAAATACGACCTTAAGCAGGGAAGATTTGTACGATATGATGTTGGAAATTCTTCGCTACAAAATACAATAAATGATATCCTGATTGATGGTAAATCAATTTGGTTAGCAACCGGAAGAGGACTCTTTTATGCGGATAACCTGGATGATCCATCATTTGACCTTTTACCTTATGTCGTAAACGAAAAAGCAGAACTTTTTCAGGTCAATCAAATGATATTGGACGATAGAGGAAATACTTGGTTGGCTGCTGAAGAAGGTATCTATAGAGTAGACAAAGAGACCAAGATTGGGACCAAAGTGGATTTTGAAAATAGCAACCTGGGAAGTGTAGCATGTATTGACTTCTTTGATCATAAAATTTGGGCTGGTATTGCCGGCGGGCTTGTAACAATTAAGGTGAAGGAAAAAGTTGGAAAGGAGGATCAGGAATTTGAAATATCCCGGTATCAGGCCCCCAATGTTTATATACAATTGAGTAAGATTCTGAAAGATACGGGTGGGACAGTGTGGGTTGGAACTCAATCCAATGGGATTTATACACTCGATCATTCGAAGAATATTCTAAAAGAATTCGTTACCAAATTTGAGGATAATCCTCATGTCTTTTCCACAGCCACCATTTCCGAAATTTACGAGGACAAATCAAAAAATGTCTGGATTGGCAGCCTTGAAACAGGGGTATTTAAAGTTCGTCAGGTAGCGAAAAAGTTTGGTTTGCTTCGGTCAATGAATGGGGCCAAGGAGGGATTAAGTAGTAATCGAGTAAGAGGACTCGTAGAAGAAGGTGATCACCTGTGGATTGCCACGGCAAAAGGACTCAATAGGTATAACAGAAAAACCTTAAAATGTGAAGTTTTTGAACATAACTATGAAAACCCTAATTCTATAATTAGCAATGATGTTCGCGCACTCGATATAGATAAGAATGGGAATCTGTGGATAGGTACTAATGAAGGACTGGATCTATATGATCAAACCACTTTAACATTTAGTAGAATTCCGATAGATGAATCTCAGAAAGGTCATGGAGAAAAAATAAGAACTGTAAAAATTCTAAGTGATGGGAATGTCTGGGTAGGTTCATTAAGAACCGGGATTGCGGTTATTGACCCGACAAGCCGACAAGTTGTTAAGCGATATCTAAACGAAGCGAATGACCTTGTTAGTTTGTCCAGTAATAATGTTATGAACATTTTCGAATCTTCTGACAACCAAATCTGGATTGCTACCTACGGAGGCGGCTTAAACAAGCTTAATGCAGATAGAGAGAATTTCACAAGGATTGTTGGCAAGGATCCAGGGAAAATTTCTAAACTCCTCACTTCGATTCATGAAGATCCCGAAGGTTATCTGTGGGTAGGATCCTATGGAGATGGGTTGTATAGAATTGATCCTCGAAACTTTTCTACCCGGGTATATACCGAAGAGGATGGCCTTAGCAACAATGTTGTCTATGCAGCCATCCCACATGGAAATGCCATTTGGATCAGCACCAATCATGGGCTCAATAAATTCAATCGGCTGTTGAGAAATATTTCTAAATACAATGTGATCGATGGATTACAAAGCAATGAATTCAATTCCGGGTCTTATTTGAAAAGCGAATCCGGTGAGCTGTTTTTTGGAGGGGTTAATGGCCTCACTTTCTTTTATCCGGATAGTATTAAGGGAAACGAGCTGCCTCCGCAACCCGCGTTTACCGATTTTAAGATTTTTAATGAATCAGTGATGCCTGGAGAAGTTATTGTAAAAGGTAAGCCTCCCATAGAAGAGATGGTATCCGATTCAGGAAGTGTTTCACTTGCCCATTTTCACAATGTCTTTACGGTTGAATTTGCTTCACTGGATTTCTCAAGCCCGGAAGACAATACCTATGCCTATCAACTTACAGGATTTGATAAGGACTGGATATACACGGATTCCCAACAGCGTTCGATTACCTATACGAATTTGAAGCCAGGATCCTATTCATTTCAAATGAAAGCCGCAAACGATGATGGGGTATGGAATGAGCAACCAATAGTATTATTTATCGATATTGCTCCAGCACTTTGGCAGCGGTGGTGGTTTAGGCTTCTGGTGTTGTTCACGATTGTTTCTTTCGCTGCAACATATGTTTATAGTAGGGTCACTAAAAACGAGCGTAGAAGAAAATATTTAGAAGCTGAAATCAAAAAACACACAAAAGAAATTTATCAGCAAAACCAAGTACTGCTGAATTCAGAAAATCATCTAAAATCAGTTAATAGGAAAAAAGATCAAATGTTTTATGCGCTTGCACACCACGTGCGCGGACCACTTACATCTTTGTTTAGCTTAATGAAATACACGAATTCTGAAGATAAAATGATTCCTGAAGGTGATCGCATGAAATACATTACCCAATTAAATGAAAAGGTAGGTCATTCATTGCTGCTTTTGGATAATACCTACTATTGGTCTTTGATGGAATTTGAGGAAATCGATCCCAGGAGTGAGCTGGTGAATATTAGTCAGCTGGTGGCTGAATGTATTGACCGCCACCGGGTTGCAGCCTTATCTAAGAACATCTCCATCCACTTAGAAAGTGACCAGGATCATTATGTAAGATGCGATAGGAATATGACTTCCATCATTATTCAAAACTTAATTACAAATGCAATTAAGTACAGTCATATGGAGGATTCAATTCAAGTACATTTTAAAGCTGATGTAACCAAGATCAAACTTGTGGTGGAAGATACAGGAGTAGGAATGAATGCTGGAGAATTGCAGGGAATATTGAACGAAAGCCAAAGCATTAGTACAGTTGGTACTCAAAATGAAAAGGGCTCCGGATTGGGATTGCAGTTGAGTAATCGGATGGCTAAAAAGATGAACTTTAACCTGTTTGCTGATTGCGAAAAATCCTGCACCAAGTTTTACCTTGATATGCCAGTGGATTTATAAAAGGCCCAATATCCCAAGGTTCTTTGGAACATTGAGCCTGTATCAATTACTCATTTCTCAACACATCCGCAGGATTGATCTTAATAGCCTTTCGAACCTGCCCCGCTACAGTGATAGTCATTGTGACAAGTATTAAACCAATAGAAATGATAAAAGGTGTAGCAGAAAGTGCCTTTTGGTTCTCAGAAAAAATACTTTCAATTAGTTGTTGCATAAGCATCACACCTAGTGGTGCGCCAAGTATAAATGAGATCAAAATAATGATCGAGTATTGTTTTCCCGCTACCCTGGCCAGTGTTTTCGGAGTAGCTCCAAGAACTTTCCGAACACTGAATTCTTTCAGTTTCCCTTGAATGTTAAAAGAAAGAAGTCCATAAAGTCCAAGGCAAGCAAGGAGAATTGCAATTCCGGTAATGATCATCATTATTGTAATATTTGTTGAATTCTCCCGATAGAAATCATCAAAGGCATCTTCCTGGAACACACGGTCAAACGGATCATTCGGAGCAATACCGTGCCAGGCAGTCTTGGCATATTGTTCTAATTCAAAAACATTCTCCGGATCCGTTCGCATGGATAGGTACCTGACATTGGATTTGTCCAGACCGTGAATGATCACAGGATCAATATCTGAGAAAAAGTCGTAGTAATGAAAATCCTTTACTACACCAACAACCGTTCTCCTAAGACTATCATAAACAAATGTTTTATTAATCGGGTCATCTTCCCAACCCATTTCCTTTACAAACACTTCATTGACCACAACAGCGGTTTGTTGATCCAGCGCCTGATCGGTGAGGAACCTGCCATCCTTAAGTCTGAGCTGGAAGGTTTCAAAATAATCCTCAGATACGCCAATCAACCGGACTGGAACTTGTCTATTGTCATACTCAAGTGACCTTAACGGAACACCTCGTCCAATCAGGTAGTTGGATGCAGCATAGGTTTGAACCATAGGGTTTGCTATCATTTCGTTGCGCATTTGTTCATATTGCTCTTCATCAGCAACGTAGACAGAAAATGAACCTGCAGGATCATATCCCCAGTCTTTTTCAGACAGGTACATGCTTTGATCTGCAATAACGAATGAACCAACAATGGTGATGACTGCCAGGAAAAATTGAAGACCAAGCATGATCTTTGAAAAGAGGTTCTTTGATCCGAATTTTTGATTTCCCTTAAAGATGGCAATGGGTTCGAATCGTGAAATGTAAAAGGCCGGGTAGGCTCCTGAAATCAGACCAACTCCCAGCAAAAGACTAACAAAGAAAATGACTAGTGATTCCGGCTCACTGGATCGCATCTCTAATTCCATTTGGGGGATCATATAGTCGAAACCAGGTATTAAAAGAAAATACGCAATCAAAGTACCAAGGATCAATGCGAACATACATTGGAGCGTATTTTCAACGAGGAATTGATTCACGATTTGTTTCTTAACACCACCCATAACTTTCCGTAAAGCAATCTCTTTAAGTCGTTTGGTAGCACTAACAACAGATATGTTCATAAAATTGAAGCAGGCCATTCCAAGAAGAAATGCAGAAATTAACATAAGTGCAATTCTGCCTCCCGGGTGACCACCACCACTCACAGAGCCAACGATTTGCCAGCTCGTTAGTGATAGTTGGTACAATGGAATCGGATCAAAGCTCTTAATTTTCCATTCAGGATTACTCGAATGCTGAAGTTCCATGTACTCTGGAAATGAGCTTGCTATTGACTCGATGCTTTCGCCTTCTTTTATTAAAACAAACGTCGCATCTGTTAAATAGGACCAGTCATAGTTTTCTCGCAATTTAAGATCGAAGAAATTTTCTATAGGAACATATAGATCATCTCTGAGGCCCGCATTATAAGGAAACTCATCTAAGACTGCACCTACTGTAAAACGCTTAATAGTTCCGTTTAGGAACTTAATAGAAAGTTCCTGGCCTATTGGGTCCTCATCGCTGAAATACTTAATAGCCATTTCTTTACTGAGCACCATTTTATTTTTGTCATACAGTATTTGTTGACTTCCATAAATCATGGGATAATCAAACATTTCCATATATGTTGGATCGACAAATGTTACCAGTTCATCAAACACATCTGCGCCGGCTTTAACGCTTCCACTGGCAAATTCAATTCGAGCGAATGATTCTACCGAGGGGTGATCCGCAGCTATTTTTGGACCTAGCAGGAGAGGGGAATCACCCCATCGGCGATCTTCGCCTTCTTGCTCCATAAAATTCGTGATTTGATAGATTCGATCTCCTTTGGCATGGAATCGATCCATATTCAGTTGCATATCCACAAAAATGAATGTTGTGATAGCAAATGCGATCGCAATCGCCAATCCAAAAATATTGATCGACGATGTGACTAAATTCTTCTTGATATTTCGAATACCAAGCTTAATGTAGTTTTTGAAAAGTAATGTCCCGTTCATGTTTACATATTTTGAGTTTGACTTTTTGATGTTTGACCACCTGAAGAAGCGAAGCACGTCCCAGATGAATTTGATTTTTGCTGTTTTATGACCTTTTTTTTCAACTCTTCGATCAAAAAGCTCATAAATATCCCCTTCAATCTCCTCCAGAAACTTGGGATTGCAATACCACCTTAAGAAGCGGTCAGCCCAATATGGAGGATTTGAGTTTTTCATAAAGAAAAGTTGAAAGTGAGATCGGGAATACTATTGTAAAGTGTCGTCCTTACCGCAATGGTTTGATCCAGAATTTGCTTGCCAGCCTTTGTTAAGGTGAACAAACGTTTCCGTCTTCCACCTCTGGCATTGGTTGATCCACCCATGCGAGAGCATAACAGGCCTTTCTCCTCGAGCCTCCGCAATACAGCATGAACAGCACTTATGTTAAGGTCTCTTCCCGTTTTTTCCCTAAGCTCGTCCATTACTGCTACCCCGTAAGCTTCGTCAAAAAGAGAGCCAACAGTCAGCATTATTAATTCCTCAAGTTCACCAAGGTTAGTTCCTTTCATATCATTTTTGATTTGTTGTAGAAAACGTGAAAATAATAAATTAGTTGTAGTTATCATGAAAGAAATAAATGAAACCAAATGCTAAATGCATCCGTAATACCTAGTGTTGCTATGCATATAGAATTAAAATAATATCTAGAACATCATGATATCTAAAAACCTGACAGCGGCTTCAACTAAACCGATTATCCTTGGGATTCTTAAGCAGGGTAATAGCTATGGCTACCTCATCATTAAGAAAATAAAAGAACTCTCAGGAGGTAAAATGGAGTGGTCTGATGGAATGCTGTACCCTGTTCTTCACCGATTAGAAAAGGAGGGAAGTATAAAATCAAAATGGGTGATGGAAGGTGATACACGTCCAAGAAAATATTATGAGATCACCGCCTCTGGTAAAAAAGTATTAGCTGTTGAGATGGAACAATGGATTCAGGTTAATTCCGTAATTGAAAGATTATGGAATCCTAAGACAGCTTAAAACTAAGATCTATGTTTAACCTCGAGAAGGCGATCAGTAACTGGCTAAAATTGTTCCAAAAGCACCGGGCTTTCAATCATGGATCGATTCGTGAAATGGAGCTCCATTTGCGTGATCACATTGATGATCTCATTTCAGAGGGTCATTCTGAGAAAAGCGCATTTAAAGAAGCTGTTCGGGAATTCGGGGATATCAAACCAATGGCCAGGGAAGAATACTGGAATCTTACATTAAAATCAAACTTAAATGCTGCCATGATCAAGAACTATTTAAAAATCACTTTTAGAAACTTCAGAAAACATAAATCATATGCCTTTGTAAATATATTCGGCTTAACCATCGGATTGGCCATTGTATTGCTTATTGGACTTTTTGTAAGTGATGAGCTCAGTTTTGACACGTTTCATGAAAATAAAGATAACCTCTACCGAGTGGTAGAAAATCAATACTATGCCGGTCAACCGGTTTTTCCAGTAGCAGTTACCCCGACCGCTCTTTCTCCATCTTTGCCGGCCGAATTCCCGGAAATAGTCAAATCTACCAGGGTAGCCATGGATGCGGATCAGTTTGAGTTAGGTGATTCCAAAATAATGGAGGGTGGTGGCATCATGGTGGATGAGGATTTTTTTGAAATGTTTTCCTTCCAAATGATTGATGGTAGCATTCCATCATTTGTTGAAAACTTGAATGGCTTAATCCTTACGGAAGAGTTGGCTTCAAAGTACTTTCCTAGCAAAAATCCGATTGGTGAACTGATTAGGCTAAATGGAGAGGACCACGAGGTAATGGGAATCATGAAAAACGTTCCTAAGAATTCTCACATATCTTTTAAATACATTAAGAATTTTGAAAATTATCTTGCCAGTAATCCTGATCGTGCAAATAATTGGGGATCCAATTGGCTTTATACTTACGTACAACTTGATCCAACAGCTGTTCTCGACACGGTCAATAACAAAATTATCGGGCAGATCAAGGCCAACAATGAAACTTCGGTAACGGATATCTACCTTCAACCACTAACAGATATTTACCTGGGTGAGGTGGACTTTACCGTTGAGACAGATAGGAAAGGCGAGATGATGTATGTTCAGATATTTATAATCGTAGCATTATTTATTCTTCTGATCTCCTGTATCAATTTCATGAACCTATCTACCGCTCGATCTGCCAAACGTGCAAAAGAGGTAGGTCTTCGTAAAACAGTTGGTGCAGCAAGAAATCAATTGGTGACTCAGTTTCTGACCGAATCAATAATCTTCACATTGATCGCAGTGATTTTAGCAGTTGTAATTGTAGCGTTACTACTACCATCTTTTAATCAATTAACAAGCAAGGAGTTTAACCTTCAAATGTTAGTTGATCCTGAATTTGGTATAAGATTGGGCATTATTGTGATAGTATCTGCACTGGTTACCGGACTATTGGCTGGTAGTTATCCAGCTGCTTTTCTAAGTTCGATTCAACCTATATTGACATTAAATGCTCAAAATGTAACCATTAAACAAGGTGCCGGATTAAGGAAGCTTCTTGTGATCGTTCAATTTGTAATATCGGTTGTATTGATCATAGGGACACTTGTGGTGTATAAACAATTGCAGTTTATCCAGAATGTCAATTTAGGCTATAACAAGGATCACGTCATTTATACTTTCGTACCAAATGGTCAGTCCACTTCGTTTGCTAATGAAGTTAGAAATCAGAGAGGTGTAAGGAGTGTGGCAAGGAGCAATAGGCATCCGGCGTACGTCCTGAGTAGCAGTGCTGGATTCGAGTGGTCCGGGAAGGATCCGAATGAGACCCTTTTGTTTCATTACATGGGCATTGACGAATACTATGTAAGTACTATGGAGTTAAGAATTAAAGAGGGAAGAGATTTCTTTCATACGGATACTTCCGCTGTTATGATCAACGAGCGTGCGTTGGAGATGATGGGCTTGGAAGATCCGATTGGGCAGACAATAAGTGCTTTTGGTGAACGGACGATCGTTGCTGTACTTGAGAATTTCAATTTCAAATCCATCCATTCTACTATTGAACCAATCATAGTTTTTATGATTCCCGAGCCAAGCAGGGTCTATATTAAGTACGATCCCATTGAAGAAGAAAATATTGCTGCTACATTGGATGGCATTTGGAAAGAGTTTTTTCCAAACAATGAGTCCGATTTCTATTTTCTCGATAAAGATTTTAATGAGTTGTATGAAGCCGAGCAACGAACGAGCAAGCTTTCTACCTATTTTGCCATTCTTGCTATTCTCATCTCATGTCTTGGTCTTTTTGGGCTGGTTTCTTATGCGATTGAGCAGCGGACGAAAGAAATTGGTATTCGAAAAGTGTTGGGAGCGTCAGTTCCGAAACTTTTTGTTCTCCTCACAACTGATTTCACGAAACTGGTGATGATTTCACTTACAGTTTCTTTACCAATTGGGTGGTTTTCTATGAACAAATGGCTTGACAATTATGCATACAGAGTTGATCTTTCCATCTGGATCTTTGTATTTGCTGCAGCCATCGCATTGCTGATAGCTTTAGTGACAGTTAGCTACCAATCGGTGCGGGCGTCCATTCGAAACCCGGTTCAGGCTCTGCGGAGTGAATAGCTGGTCTAAGTAATTACTTTTTTCAAACTTTGATTAAATAGCTGGACTTCTTCGATCGTTCCCATGCTAATACGACACCAGTTTGTGAAGGGTGGGAAGGGTCTTCCAACTTTCACGCCTTGTTCTAGCATTTGCTTTTGGAACGTACTAATGTTTCTCCCTGTTTTGAAGAAAATAAAATTTGTGTTTGAACGGATGTACTCCAAACCCAGGTCATCCATCGTTGAATACATGAGTTCCTTTCCTTCGCGTACTTTGTTTAAACTAAATTGATAAAACTCCTTATCATTCATAGCAGCCGTTGCAGCCTTAATGGCAATCACATTTGTATAGGCAACTACATTCTTGCGAATCTTCGCCGCTACCTCAGGCTTGGCAATTAAATAGCCAATCCGTAAACCAGCCAGTCCATACACCTTCGAGAAAGTTCTTGAGACGATCACGTTTTCACCTTGCTTCACCAAAGAAACCATTGAAGGATAATTCTCCTCTTCAATAAAATCATAATATGCCTCATCGCTAAAGACCATTGTTTTCTTTGAAGCTGAAGTGCAAAAGTCAATGAGTTTTTCTTTTGGTAGTAGAGTAGAAGTTGGGTTGTTGGGATTACACAAGAATATCAACTTCGTTTTTGCAGATACTCTCTTTTCCATCTCATCAACATCATGTGTTTTGCTTTCATCCAGGGGCACCCAGTTGATACTTGCTCCCCACTGCTTTGCATAATTCATCATAGCAAGGAAAGTGGGTTTTGCAGCAATGATTTCTCCTCCATTGTTTGCGTATGTAAGCCCCGTAACTTTTAACCCCTCAGTTGATCCACCAACTACTACAATATGATCGGTGGTAACACCTTCTTTTTCCGCTATCATTTGATGGAGCTCCCTCGAATAAGTAGAAGGATATCGGCACCCGATTTCGAATGCCTTCGTCATGGCCTCACGAACTTTTGATGAGGGTCCAAAAGGATTTTCATTGAAATTCAGCTGTACTGGATCAGCTAACGGGCGAGGGTTAAACTGTCTCTTTTCGTGTTCGGTAAGTGAAGATGCTATTGATTTGCTTCCAAGAAGTGTTAATGCACTCAATGCACCGCCTCTTCTAATCCATTCTCGTCTATTCACAATGGTATGGGTTTGGTTACCAAAGGAAGTTAGAAATTAATTGGATCTTTTTCAACCAATTTGTTCAACAGGTAGTCGGTTTGAGATTGTTAAAAGACTATATTTTAGTCAATATATGTTACCCCACGGATGTTTTCTCCACCAAATTCAGTAGCATCATGAGTAGTTCCAACAAAATCAAGAGAAGTTGGCAAACCCATATCTAGCTTATAAAGACTTTTTTCGGATGTTAGGTAGATGAAATCATTGTCCACTGCTATTCATCCTTCTGTAAAATATGAAGTTGTAAAAATTTGAGTTGGAGTGGTATTGGTTCCATGATTAATATCTGCAATCGCCAGACTATAAATAGTAGTAAAGTTTGCTCCTGGAGGTGCACTATCTGTCAGATACAAAACTCCATCTCTGAATACAAGGTCATCAGTATCTGATTCTGGTTGGGTCGGTACAGTAGTTTGTATGTACGCTATTGGGAAGAACCAAACAACAATAAATCCGCTCCTTGAAATCCGCACATGTAAATATCATTAAGGCCATCCTTGTTGAAGTCAGCAACCTGATAATCGAATGTGTAGATGTTCATCTTCGGGAAGAAATCGTTCGTTTGATCAGAAAATGACCCTGTTCCATCATTGATCAATACAAGATGCGACGTCCCATTCCAGCGGTTGCCAGATAATATATCAAGGAATCCATCACCATTAATATCTGTGAAATCAATATCAACGGTTCGAAAGCTACTTTCCGGAAGGTTGCTTGTGGTAATTTCGGTGAAGATCCCGGTTCCATCATTTTCCAACAATCGGTTCTGTGGGTCTCCAAAACCTCCAAAATCAACATTGGCAAAGATGATGTCCAGGTCTCCATCGTTATCTATATCACCAAGATCAACTTCCCTGGTTTGATCATTAACATTTGGTAAACGACTTAGAGTTTCATCTGTGAAGATCCCAGAACCATTATTCACCAGGATTCTGTTAAACATTTCATTGCCTTCAATGATATCAAGATCACCGTCGTTATCAATATCGCCCAGGTCTATGTCCTGTGTAGTATAGACATTGGACGGAAGTCGGGTAGATGTTTCATTTATGAAAGAACCTGTTCCATCGTTGATCAGGATATAGTTTTGGCCACCGTTTCCAATGATTAGGTCATTAAACCCATCGTCATTCAGATCTGCCGTTTCAACAGCATTGGAAGTTCCACTAACTGGTATTCGGGATCCATCACTGGTAAATTGACCGCTTCCATTGTTAACATAGAATTCATTTGTCTGGTCGTCTTCGCTGACAAATACAATATCGATATCATTATCCCCATCAAAATCCGCAACTGCTATATCCTCTGAATCATGATTAGCGTTTGGAAAACGGGTGTCACTCTCATCCACCAGCCTGCCTGTTCCATCATTAATAAGAATCACATTCTTGCCAAATTCGATTGCAAGAATTATATCCAGGTCTCCATCTGCGTCAATATCAACAACAGCTGCATCCATGCTGTTTTGACCGGTGGTATTTGATATGAGATGGGTATCAGTGACATCCAGAAAAGGTTTATCGATCTCCATATCCGGAGGCTGCATCACATTTTCGGAATCCTTCGCACAACCAATTGTGCTAATGATGAATACAAATGCTGAACCCAACATAATTTTTTGTTTTATCATTTTGATTTTACTTAACTCAATATCAAATAATGCATTTTTGGACATGGAGTTTCCTTTTTGATGTGGATAACAAAAAATGTTTTGAGAGATCTCTACTTTCAGAATTATAACAAGCACATAGGAAACACCCCTGATCAATGCGGGCATAATTGATGATCAATCGATCAGGTTGATTAAGGGCGTTAAAAAGAGAAAGGTGCCATAAAGACACCTTTCATTTTTAGCTAATGTTTAACGAACAAATTCAGCTAAAATTTTCTATTTCGTCACCAATTCCTCTTTCACATAATGATGAACTGAATTTTGATACTTTATGATGCCAAATTGTTATAAATGGCAATAAATGCTTTAGATGTGGATAAAAAAGGGACAAATAGACCAACTTCTAAAGTGTCGAAACCACTATTTTGGCCAGCGAAATGCATAATAATTAGATTATTTTTTTGATATCCAATTGAGCTTCTAACATGAATAAGGGAAAAATTCCCAATGTTTCATACCTTTTCACAAATGAAAAAAACGCTTGAATTTCTTTCGAACCTGGACAAGAACAATAACAGGGAATGGTTTCAATCAAATAAAGATCAATACACTTCGTCTCAGGAAGAAATGATTGTTTTTGCTGAACGCCTCATTTCGGAGATGAACAAGAATGACGTTATCCAAACCATTTCAGGAAAGAAAAGTTTGTTTCGAATCTATCGAGATGTGCGCTTCGGGAAGGATAAGACTCCTTACAAAACAAACTGGGGTGGTTTTATGAAACGTGCAACAGCAGAGCGCAGGGGAGGGTATTATTACCAGGTTGATCCAAAGGGGTCATTTATTATGGGCGGATTCTTTGGTCCAAATGCCCAGGATCTGCTTCACATTCGCAAACACCTGGAGTCAGATGCAGATCCGCTCAGGGAAATTATCCGTTCAAAAAAATTCAAATCTTTTTTTGGAGAACTTTTAGGTGAGCAGGTGAAAACTGCCCCAAGAGGATTTGACAAGACACACCCGAATATTGATTTAATCCGCTATAAGCAATTCATGGTTCGTCATGATTTCACAAAAAAAGAGGTATTAAGCCCGGATTTTCATATAACCGTTGCAAAAGCTTTCAATGAAATGGGACCTTTTCTTGATTATATGTCCGAGATTTTGACTACAGATTTGAACGGTCGATCGTTGATTGTCAATCAATAATCCGGAAAAAGCGATCCCGTCTTTGGTAGATTTTGATGCGCTATATGTTTCAGGTAAAGTTGAGCACACGCATGTGCATCGCTCAGAGCATCATGATGATTTAGAGGGATACGGTATTTTTTACTGAGGTATTTCAATCCCCTTCTGAAAATCATCCGTGTGCAGCGTTCTTCAAAGTGGGGTTGTACTTCATCATAGTAAGCGAGTGTATGTCGAAGACAGCTAACATCAAACTGAACATTATGGGCAACAACAACTTCATCAATGATGAACATTTTCATTTCCTCGTGCCATACCACGTCAAATGTTGGAGATTCTTCTGTATCCTCTGGTTTGATACCGTGCACTTCGATGTTTTTGTAGAAGTAGTAATTGTTAGGTGGTCGTACTAAACGGTCAACCTTTTTAATGATTTCACCATTCTCAACTCGGACTAACCCAACCTGACAAATACTATTTGGATTGCTCTGAGCGGTTTCGAAATCAATAGCTGTGAAAGATTCACCTTGCATGAATTAAATGTAGCCATTAATTCTTATGACCTATAAATTTTGGTTTGACATTTTGAATGTCAAAGTTGTTTCCACATATTACAGGATCAACCGCTGCTGTACATGAGGAGATTTTTGTTTTTTTCACTACCACTGTTAATCGGATTCTATTTACAGGCAGGTGACCATTGGTCTGATATTCTTGCCAGAAAGAATGGAAAGGTTGTTTTCTATTGGTACCCCAATAATGTTTCTGTCTCCGATTCAAAGGATATAATTGATGGAATAGAACATGATCTGGCTTTTGCCTTTGTAAAATTTATCAACGAACGTTATGATGTTTCTCTGGAGATTGACTGGATTCAAACCTCTAGTTTTCAAGAAGTCATGGAACTGGTTAGAACTGGCTCTGGTGGTGTGTTCGGAACTTCCTCTATTTCTATTACTCCGGAAAGACAAACCTACCTGAACTTCACACCTCCTTACCTTGCTGATGTTGCAGTTCTTGTATCCAATTCAAAAGTTCCTATTGCCAGAACCCCTGAAGAGTTCAAAGAGATTTTTCAAGGGTTAACCGCAGTTTCAATTCCGAATACTACATTGCTTGAAGCAATTTCTGACCTTGAAAAAAGCCAAAACCTGAAATTCACTTTGCAGCAAGTCCAAAATAGTGGGCAGATCATCGATTACATTGGTAGCACTGAAAACACATTTGGGTATATCGACTTACCAAATTTTTTGGTAGCCATTGACGATAATTCCAACATCAGAAGACAGTTCTTTCATCCAATAAAGCTTAAAGGTTTAGGAATGATCTATCCCAAGGATAGCGATTGGGAAAAACCGGTCAATGATTACTTCAAAAGTTCTCAGTTTCAACTGGATAAAAATGAAATCATAGTCAAATACCTGGGTGAGGACGTTTCCGGTATCATTGAACGGATTTCCAAGTCAGCTGAAATTGGTCCGTTTGAAGAAATTGTTATTTCAAATAGAGAAAAGGAACTTCAATATGAGGAGTTACTGGCTGCAACACTTAGAGATCAGGAAAAGAGTAGGACGAACAACATCCTGATTTTAGTGACTGTAGTAGCAATTCTAATTCTCTTGCTAGTTTATATAAGCAATGTGATCAAATCAAAGGCGAATAAAGTATTGTTGGATCAACAAGGTACAATCGAGAGGAGAAATGCACAGTTGCAGGCGCTAAATGATGAAAAAAATGATTTAATCAAGATTCTTGCTCATGACTTAAGATCACCATTATCCACGATCCGTGGCATGTCAGTTGTTCTTGGGAAAAATGATGACTTAACAGAAGATGAGTACAAACTGACCGAGTACATTGCCCAATCTTCCGAAAAAATGGATGCGATGATCACTAAAATTCTGGATGTGGATGCAATTGAATCTGGAAAACGCAATTTAAAGCAAGAGTCTTTTGACATGTTGCAGTTGATCTCTTCAATCATGGAAGATCATTTGAAAGAAGCGAAAAATAAAGATATTAAGCTCACCCTGGTTTCGGATGATCCTGTTATTGTCAGCGCAGATCGATTTTACACGACACAGATCATTGAGAATCTATTGTCCAATGCCATAAAATTTAGTGAAAAAGGCAAGGTCGTAAAGATGGCAGCATGGGATGAAGGGAAGTACGGTCGGATTTGTGTGCTAGATGAAGGTCCTGGTTTCTCAAAAGAGGACGAGAAAAAGCTTTTCAAAAAATACCAACACCTGAGTGCCAAGCCGACTGGTGGAGAAACATCTGTAGGCCTTGGTTTGTCGATTGTAAAAACCTACACTGAAATGATGAACGGGAAAGTTTCCTACAAAACAAAGGTGGGAGAGGGTACCGAGTTTTTAATTGATCTGCCGAAAGAGGGAGCAATCACAGCCTGAAATTATACCTGATTTTAGCCAAGAGCTGTGTATTTACTCGCATAAATCGATCTTCAGGCCTTTCATAGACAGATGTACTGTTGTAAACCAGGAAGAAATCTCCCTGTGGATGGAAGATCCAGTGAATTCTTGAATTGATACCAAAATTCCTGGTATCCGTGTCGTATTGAATAAAGCTATTTAGTTGTAGATCAGG
>JANQEC010000053.1 GCA_028278585.1 Cyclobacteriaceae bacterium
TAATTGCATTTTATATATTGGCCCCTGAAGATAGTCGCTGGCCGTTCTCCCAGGTGATTTCTGTTGGAATCATTAATTATATCTACAAATTCACCGTTGCCATTGTACTAACCCCCATCATTTACCTCGGTCATGGCATTATAGATAGATATCTTGGAAAAGAGCTGGCTGAGAAGCTGAAAACTGATGCTGCTGCTGGAGAGTGAACTTAAGTATTTATCTTTAAGTATGAGGCCGCTGCTGTATTCGTTACTTTTCCCACTTGCTTTCATTTTGGTCGGACAAGGATTAATAGATGTGTCAGGGGAATGGAATGGGAACTCCAACTTTCTGAAGATCAACTACCAGGTCACTACCACCATAAATCAAAAAGGTAGCCAACTTGACGGATACTCTGTCAGTAAAGCAATGAACGGAAAGGACTCTTCCAAAGTAATATTTACCGGATTAGTTGATGGTACGACTGTTAAATTATACCCACTAAGGTTTGAATATAAGACTGGAACCGCTTGTCTGGCCAACTCAATTCTTGAGTTCTCTGAATCAAATGATCAATATGCGCTAATTGGAAAATGGAAAGGAGATCTTAGGTTGAAAACGTGTCCACCAGCAGTCGGAGGTAACTTAAAACTTTATAAGAAAGGCGAAAATGAAGCTATTGCAAAAGCCGAAATAAGAACAAATGAACCGGCAAGGACACTGGATCCCGCTGATGATATCGGTAGTGCTTTGGTCAGTGAGCTTGGAAAGCGTACATACTATGCGCTAATCATTGGTATCAACGACTACCCGGACGATCAGATACAAGAACTGGATAATCCAATAAGTGATGCCATGAGTTTAGCTGCTGTATTGGTGGAAGACTACTCTTTTGAAAAGGATAATGTAACGATTCTCAAGAATCCATCACGCGAAGGGATCATCAATTCTCTGGATGAACTTAGCATGAAAGTATCTGATAAGGACAACCTCCTTATATTTTATGCTGGTCATGGAATTTGGAATGAGCAACTTAATCAGGGGTATTGGCTTCCAAGTAATTCATCCATCAATTCCAAGTCTAACTGGCTCTCAAATAGCACCATACGCGATTATGTTGGAGGAATAAGATCGAAGCACACACTACTGATTTCTGATGCCTGCTTCAGCGGGGGTATTTTGAAGGAAAGAGCTGTTTTCGAAAACAGTCGAGCAATTCTTGAACTTTACAAACTGCCAAGCAGAAAGGCTATGACAAGTGGTACCCTTAAAACAGTTCCGGATAAAAGTGTTTTCATCGACTACCTTATAAAGAATCTAAAGTCGAATACTGCTCCATTGCTCTCAGCGGATCAACTGTTCAGAAATTTCAAAATAGCCGTTATTAACAACAGCCCTAATGGACAGGTACCACAATATGGCCCGATTAGCCAGGCCGGAGATGAAGGGGGAGATTTTATCTTCTTGAAAAGAGAATAAAAAAACCCGTCAATTGAGACGGGTTAGTTCATTGCTATTCGAAATCTTATGCTTTTTTCACATTGACTGCACTTGGGCCCTTTTCACCGTCCTCTACATCATACGACACTTTATCCCCTTCGGTAATGGTATCCACAAGCCCGCTTTGGTGGACGAATATATCTTTATCACCCTCGTCAGGTACGATGAATCCAAATCTTTTAGCGTTGTTGAAAAATTTTACTGTTCCTGTGCTCATTGTATTATTAATCTAAGGTTGACAATCCTAATGTAATAAAGATAAGTGAAATAAACGAAGTAGTTTAAATTCAAGTTGTCACACTTAAAAGCAGCGTTTTCGAATACTGTTCTACCTTCCTACATATAAACAAGTATCAATGCAGCTATTAAAAGAGCCAGGAAGTGATAAACAGTATTGATACCGAATAATTTCCAGGATTTTTGTTCCCATGCAACGACGCTCAAATCTGAAGGAAGGAAAAATCCAAGCCAGGTGAAAAAGGAAGCCGAGAAAGCAAACATGAAAAGAGACCCCTCTATAGGTCCTTGCCCCCAGGTTGCCGGATTCCACACTGCAAGATTGTGTGCAAAAACGTAGGCCATAAAGAAGTTTCCGGCGATCATCATGATCATCCCTCTGGCCATATGTCCACCTGAAGGTTTAGCGTCAGGATCCATTCCCATCTCTTTGGCCCATGCTTTGCCAAATAATGGGGTGTACCAAATAAATCCGAAAAAGAACGTGGCGATTACTGCAATTCCAATTGCAAGAAAATTAATTTCAATTTCTGGCATAATAATAAAGGTTAAGTTGTTTGTAAATAGGTTTAATTGAACAAAAGTTAATGATTTAACACTTTTTGACCTATTGACGGGTGATTAATTGTGGAATGGACAAAATCAATTTACCTGCCGGATAATTATTTTTTGCAGCTCTTTTTCAAGAGCTGGATTGAAATAAACCGTACCTACTTTTTTTCTTGACCAATAATTATCTGATCCTGGTGGCTCCATTTTATAGTGGTAATATGAAACCCTGATGTTGAGTGTATCGGACGTAAGATCCGGATTGCTCCTGACATGTCTAAGTCCCAATTTGGGTTCGTTTATCAATTGTTCGACCAATTTTCCTAAATAGCCTCCTAAAATGCTTGGCGCAGCTTCTACATCAGGATATGAATCCTGAGTATTTGACCAGCCTACCGGATATCGCTCGAACCAAAGCCTAAAATCTACTCTCGGATGATTGGGGGCTACAAATGGAAATTTGTCATTGATACCATCGATTTTGAAAGGAAAGTCCAACTCCATCCATTGATTGTTTGGAAGTTGAGCCTCTATGATCAATTCATATCTGGTTGGGTCAATAGGACCAAAAAGATGATAACGGCTACTGATCTTGGTGGCCCCTGTATATTTTTGAATGGTTCCAATGGTAGTTTGTGAAATTTTGCTGCCACCGGCTAGCATCATAAACTCAATCAGCGAAAAACTTATTACAATCACAGCCATTGCATATTTTTTCCATGAAATTCTTGAGGAGGTAGTGGGTTTAAAATTTCTTTTTAGTGCCAGCTTTTTAAGTAAAAACTTCAAATCCTTATCAGAAAGCAAGAATAAATGAAGGCAGAGGGTAACATAGTTGAATATGCCGTAGTTACCTGTAGCAATGATCCCAAGTTGAAAGAAGGTGAATATAACGAATAGAATTCTTCGAATTTTCTTGGAAGAAAAGATCAAACCTGGGAGAAGTATTTCGATGATAAGGGTCAATCCTGTTTCGAGCTGATGCCACCATTCAGGCATAAAATGAAGGTAATAACCAAATAGTGTGGGAAGAGGAGCCGTTTCGTAATAATGGGAAAGTGCTTCAAGAGTAGCCCAACTATCAGGGCCCCAGAAAAGCTTCGCAACACCAGATTCAATATATAACCTGAACAAAAGCCAGTAAAAGAGCCAAAGTGTGAGTTTGTCCGTTCCGGTACTGAAATTTTTAAACCCAAATCTGGCAGAAGGAAGAAGAAGGGCCAGAAAAGTGGTTTCAAGAAAAAGTGAGTCCCATTGAAATGAATACAATTCCTGACCGACGCTGACATAGCTCATATACAAGAGGAATGAGGCCAGGAAACACCACCTCGTATAATATCCACTTATGATTGAGAGGGAAAGAAGCACTCCCAGGATAGCTCCAGCTATTAAAAGCCAATCATTTTGGATCAACAGAAATATGCTTGGACAAGCCCGGATTTTCTCAAAAAAAGAATATGAGTAAACCTCGTTGACGCGTATGATGTATTCGGAAACAGGTATTAAGCCAGTGGAACCAAAAAGTCTTTTTACCTGGAATAGAAGACTTAAAAAGTTGAATAAGTGGACGATTCCAAGTGAACGGATGAAAAGCTGTGTGATGTAAGCGTTTCGCATTTTAGATCTGCGAGTTCGCAGTATTTAATCATTCGAAGATTCCCTTTTTCCGAAACCTTCCATTTCTTCCGGATAAATTAAATATGCCAGGTCAATCTGCATAATGATCCCGTTCAATTCGTAGAAGAAATATTTTCCATCCGGAGATAGGGTGGGAGTCAATTCCCAACCATCTGAAGTGTTAATGTTATCTAATAACCTGGGTGTGGTCCATCCATTATTTCTTTTGAATGAAATGAATAGATCAAGTCCTTGAGTAGAATGAAAATATCTGTTGAATATAAGAAAACGCTCTTCGCCATCAACAACCAGATCATTCTCTTCGTCTGAAGAATTCAATATCCGTATGTTTTCAGGCTCTTGATATTTTCCGTCCTGGTATTTTGATAAATAAATATCCATGCCTCCCAAACCACCAGCTCTATCCGAATTGAAATACAAATTATTGTTTTTGGCGATTGTTGGATAGGAATCGTAGGCGTCAGAATTGACACCTTCAACCATCGCAGGTGTGCTCCATTCACTCCCTTTACGTTCCGCTATCCAGATGTTATGTTTGATTGAAGCATTTCCAGAATCCAGGTGAGACCTTGAATTGAAAAGCAGAAATCGATTGTCCGTAGACAGTACCGGGTGATAAGCGTCAATATTAAGTTCGAACGCTAGTTCCTGAGGTTCACTCCAGGCACCATTCTTATATTCTGATTTAAAGATGGATGCGTAATGCCGGTCATTATCAAATGTTTTATCAATTTGATTGGACGTTAGCAGGGTTGATCCATCTTTCGAAAAAGCTATTCCGTTTCGGGTTAAAATTGCCTCTGTTAAAGGGGTAGGTTTTTTGATTTCCTGCTCTTGAGCGTACGGAGGTAACTGCTCCTTTGATCCGCAACCGGCAGATAGCAAAATCAAAAGTATTCTAGCTAATCCTTTCATCCTGGTGGGTTACAAACCTTCCTGGTCTAACAAATATATCATGGCCGACATGGAAGCAGCTCCAAGTTCCAACTCTCTTTTATCAACAGCCTCAAACACATCGGCATTCGTATGATGGTATATGAAATAGCGTTGAGTATTCGGTCTCAATCCGATAAGTAACGTTCCCAGTGGCTGCAATGGTCCTATATCTGCTCCACCACCTTCTTGCTCAAAGTTCCATACAC
The DNA here is from genome assembly GCA_028278585.1 of Cyclobacteriaceae bacterium. Taxonomy (GTDB): domain Bacteria; phylum Bacteroidota; class Bacteroidia; order Cytophagales; family Cyclobacteriaceae; genus Ekhidna. Next base: position 5,046 of record JANQEC010000053.1, read on the forward strand.
CATAGGGGGTAAAAAGATCCTTCCACTCCTTCACTTTGCTTTTCTGTTCTTCTGATCCTGACATAGAGAATCCAAGAGGTCGGAATCCACCAGCGTCTGATTCTATCGCTGCAATGTGTTTTTCACCCTTTTGTTCTGCTACTTTCGCGTATTCTCGTCCACCCATCAATCCATTTTCTTCGTTCATCCACATGACAGATCGAAGCGTTCTCTTGGGTTGGATACCAAGTGCTTTGAATGTTCTTAGCGCATCAATTGCCTGCATGCATCCACTTCCATCATCGTTAGCTCCTTCACCAACATCCCATGAGTCTAAATGACCGCCAACTGAAATGATTTCTTCGGGAAATTGCGAACCTCGCAGTTCACCAATCACATTGTAAGAGAGAATGGGCTCCTTCATTTCGCATGTAGTTCTGATATATACTTTCAGATCATCCTGCTCTTTAAGCAATCGGCTAAGCCGTTCAGCATCGTTCGTGCTGATCGCCACTGCCGGGATCTGACCAATCAATGGTTTGTACCTCAATGATCCGGTATGAGGGATGTCATCAAGTCTGTTCGTCATGGATCGTACCATCACAGCTTTGGCCCCATATTTGGCCGCATCAGAAGCTCCCCAGGCTCTTTGTGCAACCGCTCTTCCATAAGCAGAAAAGTTGTTGATTACTGTAGGATCCATTTTACCATTAAAAAAGACAATTTTTCCTTCCAATTTCTTTCCGTAATCTTCTACCTCATCTAAACCACTTAGTTCTATGATTTCACCAAGAACACCATCGGGTCCGGTTCCAACACTGTTTCCTAAGGCCAGGGTTTTCATATCAAAGGTCCCTAACTTTTCAGAATTGGTAATTCGTGCAATCTCTTGTTCTCCACGCACCCAATGTGGCACCATTACTGGCTGCAGATACACTGTATCAAACCCGTAGGATTCCATTAATTGTCTGGTGTATTCTACAGCTGCCGCTGCCTGTGGAGATCCCGATAATCGATGGCCAATGTCTTTGCATAAGGTTCGAAGTGTTTCATGGACAGGGCTGTTGGTCAGCGTCTCGCCATATATTTTCTTGATCATTTCTTCGTGCGATTGAGAAAATGAAAGAAAAGGGATAAGGAATAGGAGTAGTGTAATCTTCTTCATTGGGTCATTAGATTTTTGTAAGTAGTTCCGGGACCACGGTATGTCCACCTTTATACCAGTTTAGTTCAGGAGTTTTACCAGTAGCCTCTGACACAACTTTGTTTTGATTTTCGATCATTTCCTCTTTAAAAAATGGATCTTCACGACTCGTAAAATAAGTGATTTCTTCACTTCCTGTTAAGAAGTTAAATGCATTCGGTTCTATATCGGGAGGAAAGGTACCTGCCCATATGATCATTTTGTGAAACGGCATTTTGGACCAGGCTGCAAATCGCCCCATAGTGGCAGTCCCTTGTGAAAAACCAAAATAGATCAGTTTGCTGTTTGAAATGTCCCCAATATCATCCAAGACAGATTTAATGTATCGATACTGGTTTTCTATTTCTGTTAATCGGTCCTCTTTGGTCATCCATGAAGCGCCTACTCTTCCATAGAACCCATCGAGGTAATACTTGGATAGTCCTTGCGGGGCGATGATGAAATTTTTCGCCGGATCGAGAGCTTCGAATTTTTTAATGAAAAACTGTGCTAATTGACCATACCCATGAAAGGTGAGCCAAACACGCTCAGTTTTTGGTGTTAGTTCATTTAATGTGAAATAAGGAGCTTTTATCGATACTTCTAGCTGATTTTCCTTCATCACGGTGCCACTCCCTGCATTAGCAACCCACAAATGTAGGCTCCATAGGTACCAAGAACATAGCCCAACACTGCCATTAGTACACCCACCGGTGCAAGTGAAGGGTGGAACTCAGAAGCAATAACAGGAGCGGAAGCAGCACCACCAACATTTGCGGTGCTACCTACGGCAATAAAGAAATAGGGCGCTTTGATCAATTTAGCGACAAGCGCCAGCAGCAATACGTGGAATATGATCCAGGTGAGACCCAACAAGAAGTATCCAGGATTTCGAAAGATCGCCAGTATGTCCATATTCATACCAATGGTTGCAATAAGAATGTAAACAAAGGCTCGTCCAATCCTTGATGCACCGACTCCTTCTAGTTCTCTTAATTGAGTAAATGATAAAAAGACACCCAAGGCAGTAGCAATAACGACTAGCCAGAAAAAGCCTGAAAGCAAACTGTATTGTCCCAAAACCGGAAAATTCTCGCTTAGGTACGGGACGATGACGTCACTGGCAAGGTGAGCAAGACCAGTACATG
>JANQEC010000067.1 GCA_028278585.1 Cyclobacteriaceae bacterium
TGTTTCCATCCGAATCAGCCAATTCGTACCCCTGCCTAGGAATACCACGGTCGATCATTTCAAAGCCAACCAGCTTCCTTGTGACCCCAGCTTCTTTCTGGGCTTTTAGGTTTTCGGCATTCACAAAATCCTTCGTAAATTTCGTTACCCAGCCAAGTCCAGCCTCAAGAGGTGAAGTTTCGTCTGTAATGTCATTTCCATACAAGCAAAACCCCTTTTCCAACCGCAGCGTATCACGAGCACCCAGACCAATGGGTTTAATTCCAAACTCCTCTCCTGCTTCAAAAATTTTATGCCATACTCCTTCGGCGTATTCTTTAGTGATGTACAACTCAAATCCTCCAGAACCAGTGTATCCAGTAGCAGAAATAATCATTTCGACATCAGCTAAAATGGCTGTTTTGAAAGTATAAAAGCTAATGGCTCCCAGATCTACATCCGTCAGCTTCTGTAACGCATCAACGGCCTTGGGTCCTTGCACCGCCAATAAAACAATATCATCCGATACGTTTTCCATCTCCACACCCCATTTATCCTGGCCTTTGATCCAGTTCCAATCTTTCTCAATGTTAGAAGCGTTGACCACCAACATGTATTTCTCATCAGAGAAACGGTAGATCAACAGGTCATCAACAATTCCTCCGGAATCGTTTGGCAAACATGAATACTGTGCCTGACCATTTACCAATTTAGAAGCATCGTTAGAGGTCACCCATTGAATGAGGTCCAGGGCATGTGGCCCTCTAAGCATGAATTCTCCCATGTGTGACACATCGAACACACCCACACCTTCACGTACGGTCAAATGTTCTTCTTTGTCCGATGAATACCGAACTGGCATGTTGTAACCGGCAAACGGAACCATTTTGCCACCCAGTTTTTCATGAATCGCATTAAGAGGAATTTGTTTTGCATCCATTAGCTAAATATTTGTCGCAAATGTAATCATGAAGAATCGCTCAGGATTCCTTTGAAGAAATTGATTTTTCGAGATTGGAAATATAGCTATGAAGACTATCTCCCTGGCCAAGATTTAATTTCTTTCTCAAACGGTATCGGGCAGTTTTCACACTGTTAACTGAAATTCCCAATATAGAAGACATCTCCTTGATGTTCATGTTAAGATTGATCAATGCACAAAGCTTTAAATCTCCACCCCGAACTTCAGGGTGTTTGCTTTGGAGTATCGGGAAAAAATTCTTGTGAACACTTTCAAAATGTAACTTGAATTCTTCCCAATCACGATCAATGTTATCTTCTTGCCTGATCAGTCTCCTGATTTTCCTGATCTTCGACACAGACTCTTTCTCGATGGAAGACTCAACATCCTTTAGGTTCTCTTCAACGGATTCAAATAAATTTCTCTTCTGGATAAAATTGATGGTATAAGAGGCTAATTCCTTGTTTTGGAAATCTATTTTCTGATTTAAGTATTTCTGCTTTCTGGCGCTTTTGTTTTTCTGATAGTTGAAAAAGAGAATAGCTGCAGCAATGACCACTATTATCCCTGCAATTAAAAGGTTTCTCCACATTGCCTTGATCTGCTGATCTTTTTCCAACAAAGCAATTCGTTGTCCTTGTATCTCAAGTTCTTGTTTTCTTTTCTCTGCCTCGTACTTATCTGTGAGTTCTCTTAATCGATTAGCCGTTTGTGTATTGAAAATGGTTTCTTTCAATTCAACGTTTTTTTCATAATGTACAAATGCTGATTCATAATCCCCCATCAATGTGTCCAGGACATAAAGTTCTTCATAGGCATCTTGCTCATAAGAATTCAGATTGGTTCCTTGCACAACCTTCACAGCTTCCAGAAGAACTTTTCTAGCTTTTGAATACTCCTTTCTTATTATATAAATTCTCCCTATTCGGATCAACGCATAATTGGCTCTTCTTGGGTTTCCTTCCTGCTTTGAAAGTAGAAGAGACCGTTGGAGTTGTTCAAGCGCTTCATCATAATTTTCGAGGTGGATGTGCAAAGTGGCCATGAAGTTCAATGCACTTATAATTCCCTGGGTGTAGTTCAAGTCCTCACTTATTCTCAAAGATTCTTTTACGTAACTCATCGCATTGTCTTTTTCATCTAACTGATTTCCAACAATGGACATGCTCAGATATATATGAGTTTTCCTTTGTTCTAAAGAGAGAACATCCGCAATCGCCAATGCTTTTTTAAGGCTTATCATTGCATCCTCCTCCTGCCCCATAATATCGTAGATAATCCCAAGCCCCTGATGCACAAAACACAAGTTCGTGGAATCTTTGATCTCCTCACTCAATTCCAGGGATACAAGGTAAGATTCAAGAGACAGGTCATCCTGGGCCATGCTAAAATAAGAGGAACCAAACCTTGCGTGTGCTACCGCGATCCCCTTTTTATAATCCAGCTGTTCTGCTTTATTCAATGCTTCTCCAGCATAATATAGCGCTGTATCTGCATTGACGTTGGTATATTGAAGTGCCAGTTCATTCAGTACATCTATGGCCTGAGTATCAACTTGAGCAACATTCAGTGATTTGATTAGACTATCTATTTCCCTTCGCTGACTATGCGAAACGAAAAGTGACAATAGCATCATTGTCAGCAAAATAATTCGAGATATGCGGATCATTACACACGTGCAAATGTGTAAATATCGGCAGAAATTATAGGTTTAATTTCAAACCAACCGGACAATGGTCCGATCCGAGGTATTCGTTATAAATAAGTGAGTCGTCAATGTTTTCCTTCAGTTGCTCACTCGTCAGAAAATAATCAATACGCCAACCAACATTGCGTGCACGTGCATTGTATTTGTAATTCCACCAGGAATATTTCACCTCATCGGGATACTTCATTCTGAATGAGTCAATAAATCCAGCATTCAAAAGATTTTCAAAACCATCAATTTCATCCTGGGTATGGCCCGATTGTTTGTTGTAGTTTTCTTTGGGTCGTGCAAGATCAATTTCAGTATGAGCAACGTTTAAATCTCCACAAATAATGACTGGTTTCTTATCTTCTAAGCTTAAAACATAATTCCTGAAAGTTTCATCCCAATCTTTCCTATAGTTCAGTCGTTTCATCCCCTCTCCTGAATTAGGAGTATAGACAGTAACAACAAAAAAAGTATTGAACTCAGCTGCAATCACCCGCCCTTCCTGATCATGCTCTTCAATACCCATGTCATAAAAAACTTCTATCGGCTTTTCCTTAGAAAGAATAGCGGTTCCGGAATAGCCTTTTCTTTCCTTCGAAGAGTTTACTGCAGTTGAATATTCGGGCAGTAGTTGAAGCGCCGTTTTTACTTCCTCAGGCTGACCTTTGGTTTCTTGCAGACATAATACATCCGGATCCATCGTTCTTACATCCTTTAAAAAATCTTTCTTGATCATGGCTCTGATACCATTCACATTCCACGAAACCAGGTGAAGTTGAGGCATAATTTGACTTGATTGCTATTATTTAATTAGAGATGAATAACCTCTCATACAAGTCGCAAAAGAAAGAAAAAGAATTGATTCCAGAAGAATGAATGTGGTTACTGTTTTATTTTAAATATTTTCAAGGTTATAGCTTCTTTATCTTCTGTTACAATTCGTTCAAAATGCCTTAGGCTAACAAAATCAACCCTATATTTACTTTATATATGATAGTGGTGAAGACTTTTGGTCAGGTGAAGGAGGTACTTGGATCGGAGCTGTTGGTAAATAAGGAGATGACTGATGTAAAATCACTACGAGATTACTTACGTAACAAGTACCCCACCATTGTATGGTCGACGGTAGCGATTGCCGTCAATACGCAGTATGCGAACGACCCAGACCCAATAAGTTCGGGCGACGAGATCGCTTTGATCCCACCAGTATCGGGAGGGTAATGAATTGGTACAAATAGTAGAACATATTGACCTCAACGAGGCGTATAATCAGCTGGCTGATCCTGCTGCAGGTGGCACATGCATTTTTGTGGGCACGGTGCGAGACAACAGTCAGGGCAAAGAGGTAGTAGAACTGAATTTCGAAACTTACGACGCGATGGCTATCTCGGAAATGGAGAAGATCCGGGTCACGGCTATTGAGAAATGGGGCCTGGAAAAAGCGATCATGATCCATGCCGTTGGAGCAAAGAAAATCGGAGACCCGGTTGTGGTCGTTGGTGTTGCAGCCGCCCACCGGAAGGAAGCGTTTCCTGCATGCCAGTATTTGATCGATGAACTGAAAAAGACGGTTCCGATCTGGAAGAAAGAATTTTTCACTGACAGCAGTCACTGGGTTTCACAAACTCCCTAAAATGGAAAAGTTGAAAGACAAATTCGGTAGAGGGATTAACTACCTCCGATTATCAGTGACGGATCGCTGCAACCTTCGGTGTACGTATTGCATGCCAGAACGGGGATTAAAGTTTGCTCCTAAACAGACGTTGCTTTCCTACGAGGAATTGTTGGAGTTAACCGATGTGTTGGGATCAGTCGGAATTAATAAAATCCGGATTACTGGTGGTGAGCCGTTCGTTCGAGCGGATCTGATCGGATTTCTACGAAAGTTGTCAGAAAAGTCTTTCCTGGAAAGAATCAGTATTACGTCCAACCTGACATTAATCCGACCGCATCTTAATGAGTTGGAGCATATTGGGATTCGGGATGTGAACGTGAGCCTCGATTGTCTTGAGAAAGAGCGATTCAATGAGATTACACGAAGGGATGAGTTCGAGGAAGTGGAGCAGACGCTTTATGAAATGATTGATCGCAGATTCAACATCAAGATCAACTGTGTGGCGATGGCTGGGGTGAATGAGGATCAAATCATTCCGTTGCTGAATCTGGCAAAAGACCAACCGGTATCAGTTCGGTTTCTGGAAGAAATGCCGTTCAATGGATCCGGGAGTGAGCGTAGCAGAACTCTGGACTACCAATCGATTCTTGGTATTATTTCGAAAGAAGTTGAATTCACCAAACTACTCGATGAACCCTCTTCTACGTCTCAGAATTATGCGATTGAGGGATTCGCAGGGAGCTTTGGAGTGATCCCTTCGTTTAGCCGGACGTTTTGCGGGGATTGTAATCGCTTGCGGCTGTCTGCTACCGGCGAGGTACGAACCTGTTTGTATGGTCCGAACGTGTTGAATTTGCGAGACATGCTTCGGAATGGTGATTCGGAAGATGCGATCCGATTGGCATTGGCTGAAGCAGTATCAAACAAACCGAAAGACGGATTCGCCGCAGCAGACGAAAATGAAAAGACGTATTTATCAATGACAAAATTGGGAGGATGAGTAACGAATTAACGCATATCAACAAAGACGGAGGCGTTCACATGGTGGACGTGTCAGGCAAGGAAATTACAGAACGAATTGCAGTCGCTCAATCGAGAGTTGAGTTTCCATTGGAAGCGTTTGCTGTTATCTCCGAGAATGGATTTAATACGAAGAAAGGGAACTTGGTTCAGACGGCAGTTTTAGCAGGAATTGGGGCGGTGAAGAAAACATCTGATCTAATACCACTTTGTCATAACATACCGATCTCGAAAACGGATATCGAGATTAGTCCAATTGCGAATGGATTTGAAGTTTCCTGCTTCGTTAAAACGACAGGTCAGACGGGAGTAGAAATGGAGGCATTAACGGGTGCATCGGTGGCTGCTTTGTGTATTTATGATATGTGCAAAGCATTATCTCATGACATTGTATTAGGACCAACCAGGTTGATTGAGAAGAAAGGTGGGAAGCGAGACTTCTCCAGATGAGATGGCGGCCTGGGAAGGTTGTTCAAAATTATCAAAGATGGAAACAGACAAAATTTTAGCATACTTAAGTAGAGGTCGAACAGATTTTATCTTTCAATTGCTCCAAAAAAGCAATTGGCAGGAATTGCTTAATGAAGGACAGGTAAAACCTTTGCAATGGCTTGTGTACTACAACGATACAACTGCATTGCGAGCTGTTCTAAATGCAGGTGGTAATCTCAGCAGCATTGACCTCAACAGTGAATTAGGTAATGCAGCGTTCTTTGGTCATTGGAAAGTTTGCGATTTTTTAATCAAGGAAGGAGCAGATGTTAATGCAGTGATCGATCAAAAAACAGGTGAGACATCCTTGCATAATGCATTATCTAAAGCTGGCCGACCCTATTATCTATATGTCGTGAAAATTCTGGTGGAAAATGGAGCAGATGTAAATGTGAAAACGATTCCAGGAATTGAAACCGGAGCCTTCATGCGCGATGTACGTACGAAGGGAGAAACCCCCTTGCATCGTGCAGCAGCATATGCTGATGAAGCAACCGTAGACTATTTAATCCAAAATGGAGCAGACATTGAAGCCAGAGATGAACATGGGAATTCTCCCATAAGTTGGGCAAGTGAACATCTACGGCCTGGGGCTATATTGTCCTTATTGGCTTTCGGGGATCATAGAGTTGGAGAAGCTCATAAGAAAAATACTAGTGATCATGGTAGTGGCTGGGGAAATGGAATGGATTGGAACTTGCTTGGGGATTATTTACCCGAATAACGAATCCTTAATTTTAAAAAATTGGTATGTCTAAAGATAATTTATACGGCCTAATTCTCATGGGAGGTCAAAGTTCCAGGATGGGGACTGACAAATCCTCATTGGAGTACCATGGTCAGCCGCATGCAGAATTCATGTTTGAGCTGGTCAAAAGTATTTTGCCAAACACATTCGTTTCAGTTCGCGAGGGTCAGGAGGTCTCATTTACCGATCAGGCAATCCAGGATAATTTCCCTACAAAAGGTCCCATCAATGGAATATTAAGTGCAATGACACAACATTCCGATAAGGCATGGTTGGTGTTAGCGGTTGATCTTCCATTCGTAACTGAGCAAACCATTCACCATTTAATTGCATCCAGGAATACGGAAAAAATAGCAACCGCATTTGCCACAAAGGAAAGTGGTTTGCCAGAACCTCTTGTAGCTATCTGGGAACATCATGCGATTGAAGCATTAAAAGAACATCATCTTGTTGAGGACAAAAGATGCCCAAGGAAATTCCTGATCAACAGCGATATTGAACTGGTTCATCCTCAAGATGATCTTGAACTTTATAATGCCAATAATCCAGAAGAATTCGAGCAAGCCAAATCAATGATCAAATGAACACCGAGCGGTATCAACGACAACTCGTCCTTCCGGATTTTGGACCTGCTAGTCAGCAGAAACTGCAGGATGCTAGTGTCCTGATCGTTGGTGCAGGAGGTTTGGGTGTTCCTGTCATGCAATACCTGGCTGGCATGGGTATAGGAAAGATAACGATCGTGGATGAGGACGTTGTTTCATTGAGCAATCTCCAGCGGCAGGTAATGTACAGGTCAGAGGATGTTGGCAAGAAAAAAGTGGAAGTAGCAAAAACCTATATTCAAAAGCTAAACCCCGAGGTAGAAGTACTAATTGTGGAGCAAATGGTATCAAATGAAAATGCCTCAGAACTTGTAGCGGGGTCGCATGCAGTGGTTGATTGTACCGATAGCATTGAAGCTCGATACATTATCAACGATGCCTGTGTAAAGGAGAATGTTCCGTTTGTTTACGGAGCTCTGTATCGTCACGAGGGCCATGTCAGCGTGTTCAATTACAAAGGAGGTGTTACCTATCGGGATATTTACCCGGATGATTCCGCAAAAGTTGAAAACTGCAATGAAATTGGAGTTTTGGGTGTGCTGCCGGGAATCATTGGATGCTACCAGGCAATGGAAGCCGTTAAAGTGCTCACTGGCATTGGAGAACCTCTGGCAGGGAAATTACTGGTGGTGGATGCACTAAAAACTGACCATCATGTTTTTCAATTGGCAGAAAATCCACTTAAGAATCAGAAAAAAGAAGTTTCTCCTCAATTTCAAGAGAGCCTCCTGACCTGGCAAGAATTAGATGAATTAGATATTGGACGCTATCATTTCGTTGATGTACGTCCGCCTACCATTTTCGAAGAATCTCATGATGCCCGATTCATCAATGTCCCAATGGAGATGCTGGCTGGATTTAGTCCGGAAGAAAACAAGGAGGTTGTTCTTGTCTGTCAAAGAGGTGTTACAACCAAACAGGCATCGGCGTTGTTAAAATCGACATTCTCCGAAACAGTCATTCACCAAGTAAGGGGAGGGTACAACGCGAGATGAATGAATACTTGTTGTTACCGCTCTTTTTCCTGATTGCACTCTTCTATTCATCCATTGGGTTCGGGGGTGGTTCTAGCTATTTGGCGGTTTTAAGCCTTGTATTCGTCAATTTTTATGAAATCCGAACACTCGCTCTTTTACTAAATGTAATGGTTGTTTCCATTGGAACAATCTTATTTATTAAAAGACAGGTGTTCGACTTGAGAATTTTTTGGCCATTTATCTTACTGAGTGTTCCTCTTGCATTTATTGCGGCAAGGCTCAGGCTTTCTGAAGACGCATTTTTTATCATTCTTGGCTCAGCACTAATACTTGCCGCTATTGCGATGATATTTCAAACCTTCAACAACAAGGTGATTTCCAGAAATCTCACTTTGTCAAATAGTGCATTCCTTGGAGGCGCTATTGGGTTTCTTTCAGGACTTGTCGGAATTGGAGGTGGCATATTCTTATCCCCTACCCTTAACCTCATTGGATGGAAAGATGCTAAGGTGATTGCTGCGCTCGCCTCTGTTTTCATATTGGTCAATTCTTTGGCTGGAATCTCCGGATTACTGATTTCTGGAACTTTTCAACTAGACCTTACTTTTGCCATCAAAATAATAGGTATTGTTATTTTGGGAGGGCTTATTGGTTCAAATCTATCAGTGAAGATGAACGTTAGTTGGATTCGAGGTTTAACCGCAATTTTGGTGTTGTATGTAGGATCCAGGATAGTTTTGTTGCATGGCTTTGGAATTCACATTTAGTTCTAAGAAGTTCGGTGAAATGATCTCAGTACAAGAAGCATTGGAAATTATTCAAGCTAATCCCATGGACCTGGGGTCAGAAGAAGTGCCTTTTTCAGAAGTTACCGGAAGAGTACTTGACGAGGATATAAGGGCAGACCGAGATTTCCCTCCATTTAACCGTGCCACCATGGATGGCATCTGTATCTCCCTGAAAGATTGGGAAACAGGCATGCGAACATTTCCTGTTTTTGGAGAACAATTTGCCGGAGCACCGCAACAGAAGTTGAAGCTGGGGTCATGCATGGAAGTGATGACCGGAGCGATTGTTCCGGAAAATGCCAATGTGATCATCCGCTATGAGGATGTAACGATAGAAAATTCCATAGCCACTGTACATACGGAAGCAATTACAGACATGATGAACATTCACCTTCAGGGGACTGATGCAAATGCTGATGAGGTCCTGGTAAAAAAGGGAAAAACTATCAGTCATGGAGACATTGGAATATTAACTTCTGTAGGAAAAACTTCGATGCAAGTGAAAAAGCTACCCAAGGTAGCCATCATTTCAACTGGTGATGAGCTGGTGGAACCGGATCAAAAACCACTACCACATCAAATCAGAAAGTCGAATATTTATACGCTTTGTTCGCTCCTAAACAATCAAGGATTAACCTCTGAGGTATTTCACATTAATGATGAACTTGAGGAAATCAAATCCAGTCTTGGTGAGATTTTGAGCAACTTCGATGTGCTCCTTTTAAGTGGCGGGGTTTCAATGGGTAAAAGAGATTTTATTCCAGAAGCCCTGGAAAGTCATGGTGTGAAAACACATTTTCATAAAATCAAGCAGCGTCCCGGGAAGCCGTTGTGGTTTGGAAGCAACAAGAGCGTGACTGTTTTTGGATTTCCAGGTAATCCTGTTTCAACGATCGCCTGTTACACCGTCTACTTTAAAAGCTGGCTCGATCAGTCATTGGGACTAGAGTCTGCCACTAATCATGCTGAATTGACAGAAGATATTCATTTTCCAAAAGAGCTGACCTTTTTCGTTCATGTATCAATTTCGAATGAAAAAGGAATTTTGAAAGCCAAACCACTTCGAGGCAATGGTTCAGGAGATCTCGTAAGTCTATCAACTGCAGATGGCTTTATTGAGCTGCCTGCGAATCAAAGTCATTTTAAGAAAGGGGAAAAATTTCCTGTATATCTTCTGTAGGCTGTTCTACAACTTTTTTTTGAATATCAGATAGCAGCTTTGCAACTAAATATAGTTGCACTAAGTTTATGTCTAAGAAAGAAAAGCTGATCAGGCGCTTTTTAAGTATGCCTTCGGATTTTCACTACGATGAGATGGTCAAGTTTCTAGGGTATTTTGGTTTTTTTGAAGTGGCTAAAGGTAAGACATCTGGATCAAGAGTGATGTTTGAAAATTCCAAAGGTGCTCCGATCAGACTTCACAGACCTCATCCAAATGGGATAATGAAAATGTATCAACTGAAACAAGTCAAAGAAATTTTAGAGTTATGAAAAACCTTGAGTACAAAGGCTACACAGGCAGCATCGAGTATAGCTCTGAGGATAATCTGCTGTATGGTAAGGTCCTTGGCATTAAAGGGCTCATTTCATATGAGGGAGAGACCGGAAAAGGTCTTGAACAGGACTTCAAGGATGCAATCGATACCTATTTGACTGATTGTGATACAGAGAAAATCCAACCTGAAAAGCCCTTCAAGGGCAGTTTTAATGTTAGGGTTTCACCCTCTCTGCATCAGAAAGCGGCGCTACTGGCCAAGGAAGCTAAGGTCTCGTTGAATAGTTTTGTTGCTGAGGCCATTCGGTTAAGAATTCAAAAATCATAAATAACTCCACTGGTCAAAGTCATTTAAGAAGGGTGATGTTTTCATCGTGGCATTTGTTTTAATGATAAGATTTGACCTCACCATCTTTTTTCAGTCAATGTATTGTATTGTCTACTCAGTTCGAGACATTCATCTTCTAATATCCCTCTAACTATTGTCGGTCTCGGACCCCAATTGATGATATCATCTGTTCTAAGGATATTGTATTTTGATGTGTAACCACCAATATGGTTAACGGAAGTCCCATACACTACAATTGGAATTTTGTAGTGCCTGATAGCATAAGAGCACATGATACAAGGCTCATGTGTAGTATACAAAGCAGATTTGCCAAGCAATTGGTCATTGCCTCGGGCAATTACATCCCGAATTGCCAAAATCTCTGCATGATTCGTGACATCTTTAGTCGATTTACCTGACTCTATTCCACGCCCAATTATTTCATCTTCAACCACAATTACACAACCAACTGGCGGATCGCCATTCCGCAAGGCAATACGAGCTAATTCAAGACACTCATTCAAATAGTCATCCTCAGAATTCTTCATTATTTTGAAGTAAATGATTTAATGGTTGTGCTTTCCCGCACAATTCTATCGACAACAAATTCATCGAACATTTTCGATTGGATTAAAGGGTGAATATCCGAGAAATTCCCAGTTCACATCGTGATGCGAATTAGTAAGTATCCAACGTTTCAAATGAAAAATCCAGTAACGTCCCGTGCCGGTGGTTTTAACCAGGTCATCATCGGAAGTCTGATTAAACAGAAGCTCAGCTTCACCCGTAAGCTGCAATGTTCTTTTGTTCTCAAAATCAACAAATAAAAGCCCTGCTTTTGTGTTTTGTTGAAAGTTGCCCAAGGTATTATACATGCTGTTCCCCTGGTAATCCGGGATTTTTAAAGCGGCACCATTAAGTAGTTCTACAAAACCTGAATGTCCACCACGATGAGAGGCATCCATCCGAGATTCCCCACTTTGACTCCCAACAAAAAGCGTATCTGCATTTGAAATCCATTCTTCAAGCTCATCCGTCAAAGCACTTCCTTCTGTTTTGTGAGCAGAAACGTTTCCAAATGAATCTGAACTAGAAATTACGCGTTGCTGAATGTATTTGGGGCAGTTAGGGTAAGCCTCCAAAATAGATACATTAATGCGATTTTCTAATCGATCAGCATTGCCATTGATTCGAAACCTTCTTCTCGTATTAAGTTCAATAAATAAGGTGCCAATGACTCCATTTTCCTTAATGTTGGAGTAGAAAATATCGTTGGGATCACTTCGCATCTTATTGAGATTGACAGAAATTGAATTGGGTGTAGGTACTGAGACAATGCCAAAATCTCCAAGTAGTAGTGAAACCCAAACGTTGCTATCCGCATCCACACTACTGGCAATAAACATGGGTTGTTTTTCAATAAAATTTATCGCGCCTTTAATTATTGAATCCGTTATTATCCTCCCATTTGAATTTGCCTGGAGCTCTTCCCCCACCAGCCGTTGTATTTCTTCTTCGCCTTTGTGATACATGTTCATGATTCATCTATGGGTTAGTGTCACCCCCATTGAATTTCAATAGGAGTGACAGTGTTTGTGTTAAAAAGTGATCACTTGAAAACCTTCCTGGCATAGAACTGCATGGCTTGGAAAGCCAGATGTTCCCGGTACCTGATTATCTGTGATTAGGTCCAATCCCGATGCGTTTGCACCAAAAACTTCCGCACAACCACAAGAAATACCCTCAATTTTGTCTTCAATCGCCTTGTAAAGCTCATGGCCAGGATGATCTTCTTTTAGAAGTGCCTCCGGCCACCTTGTACCTGTACCTTGAAAAATTAGTTTCACTTCTTCTTCCGCCTGTTTTGCATCGTACACGACAGCCATTGCATTGAAAACTCTCCCCAATGCTTCTTCTGAACCTGCTTTTGGGTCTGATAAGACCACTACTGCTGTTTTACTCATTTTTGAATTAAATTTTTACTTGATTCCGTTCGCTCGATTATTTGCACCCTTGTAAGATATTACCGAACGTTCGGAAAAATTAAGGTGCAAATTTTTTTATGTCCCTTGATACATCATTTCAATTTCCTTCAAGGCATCTATAAATGGCTTGGTGCTCTGAAGTGTCTTTGATACAATAAGGCTCCCCTGTATTTTGACCACCACACGAACTGCTTTTTGATCTGCCTCATTTTTATTCAGTCCGATATCCTGGCCCAACACTGAAAAACTGTCTATCCAGCTATTCATCGAATTTTTTAGCTTCTCACCAAACAACGCCAGCCCCGTTTCCATAGACAAAGCTCTTATGATACAAATAGCTTCACCTGCCTGATACAATTCCTTTACATTGACCAATACACTGGAAAGTCTTTCCTCCGGCAGCCTATCACGTTGTTGCAAAACAGCAAATACGTGCATATTTAACCATTCATCTACATGATCAAGCACAGCCATTGTAATCTCCTTCTTGCCTCCGGGAAAACGGTGATATAAACTGGCTTTTTGCAATCCTGTAGAACTTGCCAGTTCGTTAAGGCTTGCACCATCATATCCTTTCGATCGTAAGACCGACATCAATCCGTCCAGGAGTATCTCGTTTTCTACTTTTTGAGGTCGCATATCTACAAATATTCAAAGGTATTTGTTTATTACCAAACGTTCGGTAAATTAAATGGTTTCATTTGTTCCACTTTTTTTGATGTACTTTCAATTAGTCTTTTACCAATTTTTGATATTCCTCCTCGGTATCCACATCGATCTCACCACCAACAAACGGCACCATCGACACGAAATCCATATTCCGCATAATGATCTTCTTAGCGCCCTGGTCTCCATCCAGTTTCATCAGATCATCAAAAAAATGATGGCTGAAAATGGCCGGAACACCAACCTGGTGATTGTATTCACAAGCTGCAATTGATTTGTGATTCTTCTGAACAGAAAGTAATTCGTTCAAAACATCAATCGTCAGGTAAGGTTGATCCGATAGGAGAATGAGCACATTTTTGAGATTCGGCTCTTTACTTCTCAAATGAGTCAAACCGAATCGGATGGAACTTGCAATTCCTTCCTCCCAACCCTTGTTTTCAATTAGCTGTAGGTGTTTTGGATCAATACGACCTCCGATATCTTCCGCATTTGATCCCAGTACGATCACGGACGGATCACATTTGGTCTGAATCGCCAGATCAATCAAATGCTGAAGTAAAAGTTTTCCCCTGTACTCAAGTAGTTGCTTTGGTCGTCCCAACCTCGTCGATGCTCCTGCTGCCAAAATGATCAATCCTGTACTCATAAGTGAACTGTGTCGAATTGTGTGTTGTCTTTTGAATGGATCGGCTGGTCCTTGTCCCTAAGTGAGTGTCCCGTCAATCCCGATAGCACTGCCTTAATTTCTGAAAGTATAGAAACGGCAATTTCCTCCGGGGTTTCGGCTCCAATTTCAAGTCCTACAGGAGCATAGATTTTTTCCATCTTCTCAGTGCTTGGACTATTTCCAGAGGCTTCCAGGTCATCCAACATTCGCTGAAATTTTTTCTTAGGTCCCAAAATCCCAATGTAAGGAATCTGGTCGCGATCAAGAAGGCATTGCAACACGGCAAGATCATAATTGTAATTATGTGTCAATAGCACAAATGCAGTTTGATCGTCAATCGGAATGTTCTCTAAGACTGATTCGGGTTTGGAAACAATCACCTGGCATGAAGAGACAAAACGCTCCTTTTTCGCATGTGTTGGTCGTCCGTCAACTACATAAATATTCCAGCCCAACGTCTCTGCCATTTTTGCCAGCCCCTGCACATCGTTACCAGCTCCTACAATAACCAGTGATACTGGCGGAGCGAAATATTCAATAAATACGTTTTGATGAACATCACCATCAATGTATTCACGAAAGAGGGATGTCTTTTCCTTTTTCACTTCCTCAGCATCAGAAATGATTCGCTCAGACATTTTACCATTCGATATTGATCCAATGGTTTCATCACCGATTAACAAGGACGTTCCAGGGTGAAGATCTTTTTTGTTTTGCAAACTAAAGAGGGAAATAAGTACACATGCTTTTCTATTATCCACTGCTCTTCTAAGTAGGGAAATGGGATTGTTCTTATTGTTCGCTTCAATGGGCTCAAACAAAACCTGGATGATCCCATTGCATCCTAGTTGTGCCCCGACAATGGCATCTTCTTCATCGCTGGTATCGTATGTGATAAGCGTATTTTTCTCTTGAACAAGGGCATACAATGCTTTTCGCAACGCATCACCCTCCAGACAACCTCCACTTATTGCCCCGGTCGTTATTCCGTTTTCATCTACAAGCATTCTGGCACTTGGTCTACGATAAGAGGAACCCTCTACATGTACAACGGTGGCTAGCACAGACTTTTTACCAGCCTTGACCGTCTGTTCATATGAATCGATAATGGCTTTGATTTCTCGCATCAGTGTCTTAGTTGTGTGACTGCACGTTCTACTTTTTCAACAGCAAAATCAATCTCTGCTTCCGTTGTGAATCTACCAAGCCCAAACCGCAGGGTGGCAAACGCCAGTTCATCAGACATGCCCATACCTTTAAGAACGTGAGAGGGTTCAACCGTTGCAGAGGTGCAAGCAGAGCCTTGTGAAACTGCAATTTCATTTAATGAAAGCAATAGCTTCTCACCATCAAGTCCCTCAAATGAAATGTTACTCACATGAGAAAGACGTTTTTCCGCATGGCCATTGCAGCTGGTCCCTGAAATCCGTAATAGCTGTTGCTCCAGTTTATCTCTCAATATCCCAAGTCTTGTCTCATCATTGGACATAAATTGAAGACATAGCTCACACGCCTTCCCCATCCCTACTATTCCGGGGACGTTTAATGTGCCTGATCGCATTCCTCTTTCATGACCACCTCCATCGATTTGAGCGTCTATTTTGATCTTGCTTTTAACGTACAATGCGCCAACCCCTTTTGGGCCATACATTTTATGAGCTGAAAATGACATTAGATGAATTCCTAACTCATCCACATCAATCGGAATTTTCCCTACGGCCTGAGTAGCATCCGTCATAAACAACACATTACGTTTGTGAGCCAGCTCGCCTATTTCTTTGATTGGTTGAATAACCCCTGTTTCATTATTCGCATACATAATACTAATGAGGATTGTCCTATCGGTGATTTCAGCCTCAAGTTCGTTCAGGTCAATAAGGCCATCCGGATCAACCCGTAAATACGTCACCTCAAATCCAGAGTTTTCAAGTTGTTTTAATGGATCAAGAATAGCTTTATGCTCCGTCTGACATGAAATAATGTGCCCGTTTATACCTTCATGATTCTTGGTAATGCCCTTTATCGCAAGGTTATTCGACTCAGTTGCACCTGATGTGAAAATGATCTCTTGAGGACGTGCTCCAATCAATTCAGCAATCTGCTCCCTTGCATTTTGAACTGCCTCATCTGCCTGCCAGCCAAAAGCATGATTTCTACTTGCGGCATTTCCAAAACGTTCGCTGAAGAAGGGTAACATTTCCTCCAGGACCTTCGGATCAACCGGTGTCGTAGCATTGTTATCTAAGTAAACCTTGCCTGTGTCCATAAATTATAAGCAGAATTCGTGTATTCAATCCGATGAACGAATTTAACGAGCCCATTTTTAATCCGCTGGTTAATCTGTCGATACAAAAGGGTTGATCGTTTGTCGTTTGTCGAGTAAAATGAGCTTTATATGCCGATCGTCATTATTTCTGTGGACATTGGAGTAGAAATTCACTATTTTGTGTGGTTCAAAAAATTAAAATCAACATGGCCTCATATTCTATCAAAGTAAATGGCAAATCACACCAGGTGGATGTCGATGCAGATACTCCCATTTTATGGGTGTTGCGAGATCATTTAAAATTAGTTGGAACTAAATTCGGATGCGGTATTGCGCAGTGTGGCGCATGCACCATTCATGCGAATGGCAATGCCATACGCTCCTGTCAACTTCCCATTTCGGCTGTAAACGATATGGAGCTAACAACAATTGAAGGACTTTCTGAAAATGGGAAGCACCCTGTGCAGGAAGCCTGGCTTGAGCATGATGTACCACAATGTGGCTACTGTCAGGCAGGTCAGATCATGAATGCTGCTGCCTTTCTAGACAAAAATTCCAATCCTACAGATGATGAAATTGCTACAGCCATGAATGGTAACATTTGTCGATGTGGAACTTATGTTAGAATCAATAAGGCGATCAAAACCGCCGCTGAAAAAATGTCCTGATCCATCCTAAACGACTATTCTTATGACGCTCATAACAACCCAAATAAATAGACGATCTTTCTTAAAAGTATCCACAGCAGCAGGTGGTGGTATGATGCTCGGCTTTAGCTGGCTAGCCTCTTGCAGTGCTCCCGGAGAAACAGTCAAAGCACCACCAAAAGAGTGGTTCGACATCAACGCTTACATTAAAATAGGTGACAATGGCACAATCACCTTGTACAGTCCTAACCCTGAAATTGGACAGAATGTAAAAACTTCAATGCCAGTGATTGTGGCTGAAGAACTTGATGTTGATTGGAAGGATGTGGTAGTTGAACAAGCGGATCTCAACCTAATTAAGTACAGCCGTCAATTAGCTGGTGGAAGCCAGTCGATCAGGCAGGGATGGCAAGGCTTGAGAATGGCTGGAGCTACCGGCCGTCGCATGTTGATGGAAGCTGCAGCAAAACAATGGAATGTGCCTGTGGGTGAATTAACCACCGACAAAGGTGTCGTTTATCACAAGTCGAGCAATCAATCTGCAAACTATGGAGAATTGGCTGCTGCAGCCGCTTTGATTGAGGTTCCAGCTGAGGTAGAGTTGAAAGATCCAAAAGATTTCAAACTGATTGGCGGAAATATCAAGAATGTTGATGCCAAGAAAATAGTTAAGGGTGAGCCCTTGTTTGGTCTGGACGTAGATGAGGAAGGAATGCTGGTGGCCATGATAATTCACCCTCCAGCTTTCGGAATGAAACTGGAGAATTGGGATGCCAGTAATGCGAAAGCAATGCCAGGAATCAGGGATGTCTTTACCATTAATACCGAACCATCAGAAAAACAGTGGTCGGACACAAATGCATTCACCGAACTGATAGCTGTGGTCGGGGAATCTACCTGGCAGGTGATGAAAGCAAAAAAAGCCGTTGATGTTCAATGGGTTAGTGATAGTCCGGCAGAGAACAGTGATGATCATGAGCAAAAATTGCTTGAAGCCATTGATAAGAAAGGGGATGTCAGAAGAACGGATGGAAATCCTGAAAGAGCGATTGCGAATAGTGAACGAGTAATAGAAGGCGTTTACAGTGCTCCATTCATGGCTCACAACACCATGGAGCCCATGAATTTCTATGCCAATGTTACCGATACAAAAGCTGTACTCAATGGCCCTATTCAAACACCGGAGTATTTAGAAAAGTCAGTTGCTGATGTTTTAGGAATGTCATTGGATCAGGTTGATATCCAGATGACACGAATGGGTGGTGGATTTGGCAGGAGGTTATACGGACACTTTGGAATTGAAGCGGCTGCAATCTCTCAAAAAGCAAAAGCACCGATCAAGCTTGTCTATACACGGGAGGATGACATGACCCAAGGCACCTATCGTCCAATGTACCGAGTTAGGTACCGGGCGTCTTTAGACAAAAACAATAAGTTAACCGGATGGTATGCAAAGGGTACAGGAATACCGGGCAGTCCATTGTTCCATAACAGATTCCCGGCCGGGGCAATTGAAAATTATGGTTCTGAGAATGTGAGTGTTCCTACGAATATATCGACTGGAGCATGGCGTGCACCACGCTCTCATTTCACGGCAGGCGCAGAAAACTCCTTCCTTGACGAGATCGCTGAAGCAGCTGGAAAAGATCCAATTGATTTTCGTTTGGAACTTTTTGATCGAGCCATCAATAGTCCAATTGGGGAAAACAATGATTATGATGCGGAACGATACGCCGGGGTTTTAAAATTAGTTAGAGAAAAATCTGGCTGGGACAATGAAATCCCTGGAATTTACCGAGGGGTTTCCGTTTATTATTGCCATAATTCATATGTCGCAGAAGTGGTTGATCTTGAGAAGAATAGCAACGACGAATTGAAGATCAAAAAAGTTTGGTGTGCGGTTGATTGTGGTATCGTTGTGAATAAAGAAGGTGCCCTCAACCAAATCGAAGGTGGTATCATTGATGGAATTGGATCGGCAATGTATAGCAGTCTCAATTTTGAGAATGGTCGTCCAATACAGGAAAATTTCAACTCCTATCGACTGATCAGACATACAGAAGCTCCTCCGGAGATTGAAACATTCTTCGTTGAAAATGGAATAGCTCCAACTGGATTAGGAGAGCCCACTTTACCTCCAGTTTCCGGAGCGTTAGCAAATGCCATGTACAAAGCGACAGGTCAGCGCTATTATCATCAGCCATTTGCCATCGCTGAGCAGACAGTCGAGTTGGGGTAATATTGTACTTTGTGCGTAGTGCGAGGAGAAGCGGGTTCAAAATCACATGGATTTTAACCATTTTTCTGGTTTCAATCCTTTGGACGGACGGATCTAGCCAGGTAATTACAACGTCTTCCGACAGCTACTTCTGTCCTCCCTGTGGATGCACTGCAGATCATCTGGTCTTCACTTCACCCGGTCAATGCACGCACTGTTCCATGCAGCTGATAAAGGTAGAGTCCGGATATAGAGGTGAGGCACAGGCGTCACTCGCACGGGTTTTCCAGAATGGGAAGGTATACTCCAAAATGTATGTTCGGATTATCTATCCTCTTATCATCTTTGAGCTGATCTTTGCTCTACTGCTATTTACTCAAGTGGGAAAAAGTCAGCGATTCATTTTTTTTTCCATATTCATTTTCTCCATTTCCCTCTACATGTTGAAGTTCCAACTATACGGTACGGTATACGCTTTGACATCGTCAAGAATTGCACTCTTTATTCCGATCTCATTTCTGCTCCTGGTTTGGCCTTCGCTCTATTTTTTCCTGAGACAAAGCGTTGAAAAAAAAGCGATTCCCATCCAGGAACTTATGGTTCATTTTGCTCCGGGAGCTTTGTTTTGGGTTTTTCAGATAGCCTCGTTTCTGATGTACCCATTGAGTGAGAAGCTCATTTACAACTCTTTTGACTCGGTTCTGGTCCCGATTGAGCAGGTCCTCTTTGTACTTGGTGGATGCTATTATGGCTGGAAAATTTTAAAAATTCGCGAGGTTGTCATGCAGAAAAATTCCAATGCATCCTTACGTCTGAGATATGGCATTTTCACCGCATTCGTTTTTGCCGTTACAATGCTTCTAAGCTTGATGCTTTTTACCAATTTCTTTCTCTACCAGGGACAGGTCACCACACTCGATTATCACCTTCTTTGGTTGATGTTTACCTTATTCGTACCCTGGTTTTGTTACGAAGCCTGGAGAAACAGGGACGCTTTCATGTTGATTACAGGTCAAGTCTACAGATTATCCGATCAAAAAGTCGGTGCATTGAAAGACAAGTTCGATCAAATTCTCAGGGACGGGAGAACAATTAAAGACCCCACACTGGGCCTTGCGAATATTGCAGAGCTATTAGAAGTTAGTCCAAGGGAAATAACGGAATTGATACGAAGGGCTTATCAATCTAATTTCTATGAGGTAGTCAATTCTAGTCGGGTGGAAATGGTCAAGACTAAACTCTTGCAATCGGATTTTGACCACCTGACCAATGAGGCCATTGGGCAACTGTGCGGTTTTAGATCAAAAACCACTTTTATCAAAGCATTTAGGACAGTTACGGGGCTGACCCCTGGTCAGTATAAGGAAAATCATAAAGCATCTGCCTGATTTTGATTGTAATCATCTCATTCCTATCTGGACCATTTGCCAGCAACTGAACTTACGCAGGTCCAACAAATCATTCTTAAGTAGATACACAACGTTTGGTTTGTGAAAAAGACATGCGGGCAACTTTCATATTTCTTTTGAGCAATCTGTTGATCACCTGTGCACAGGCACAATGTGACACCACACTTCCCAATTCGAGAGACGGTTCATTCTCACCGGATGGGAATCAAATCGTGTTTTCATCTTCAAGAAATGGTAATCAAGACATCTATATAATGAATAGTAACGGAACGGACCAAAAATGGCTGGCCGGAACAAAAAATGCGGACTATTATCCAACTTTTACTCCAGACGGAAAATACATTGTCTTTGACTCCTATGGTGATGGAACAGCTTCTATCATTATCATGAAGGCAGATGGGACGGATCTAAGGCAACTAACTGATCCAAATAAGTTTAATACCGACCCAAGAGTCTCGCCTGATCAAAGCAAGATTCTCTTTTATGGGAAAGAGGAAGGCTCTGATCACATTTTTGTCATGGATCTTGATGGACAAAACGTGAGAAGATTAACGCATACCAAAGGCAATGAACGTACACCTGTTTGGTCGCCTGATGGAAAAAAAATCGTGTTCATTTCCGGAAGAGACGGCAACCGTGAGGTCTATACCATGCTTGCTGACGGTTCAAACCAGGTGAAAATCACTGATAATGCCGGTCCGGATCTTGTAGCAAGTTGGTCACCTGATGGACGGAAAATCTTGTTTTATGGAAAGAATCAGCCTCGATCTGTGAATCCTCTCGAAGAAACCGAAATCCTGACGATCAACCCGGACGGTACGGAGCGGGAAAACCTGACTAAGGACAACTTTCCGGATCAAGGCCCTACCTTTTCTCCTGATGGACAAAAAATTCTGTACACTTCCTGTCGGGGCAATCGCGAGCTGTTCATGATGAACAAAGATGGAAGTAGCAAGCGTCAATTGACGTTCTCGCTCGACAAGGATTCCAAAGAAGTAGCTGCAATTCAAAAGGTTGTCTTCAAGTCCTACATCCACCCCATTTACTACGACGCAAGCCTTGAGCATCTCAAAGAAGGAATCCACGAAGAATTCAATATGTATGTGTTACATCATAACAGGCTCTCAAAAAGATCAAGAGACCAGTGGATAGAAAAACTAAGAAACGTGAGAAAATCTAACCGCTCATCCAGCAACTATACCTATACATTCGATCAAGTAGATTTTGAAGGTCAAACAGCCTTCGTCAAACTGATCATATTCCAAAAAGGAGAAAAGAAATTCATTGATTACCTGTGCCTATACAAATTCAATCAGGACTGGAAGGTCATGACCAAATTGTTCACGATGAAGTAGAAAAAAACTATCTTAACAAGGCCATGAAATCACCCAAGTGCTTGGTAATTCAACTTTTCTTTCTGCTAGTTGCAGTGATGAGTTTTGCTCAGGTGAATGAACTTGAATCGAGGATGGACACCTATCTTGAGCCACTTCTCAAGAGTAACAATTTTAGCGGTTTCATTCTTATCGCTGAAAAAGGAGAAATTATAGTTAGTAAAGGGTACGGCTATTCTGATATTGAACTCAAAAAGGAGAATTCAGCCAATACCAAATTTCAGATAGCATCACTTTCAAAAACATTTACTGCAACAGCTGTTTTACTCCTGTTGGAAAGGGGGGAACTGAAACTCAGTGATCCGATTGTAACCTATGTTCCCGAGTTGGAGAACTACAAGGATGTGACTATTCACCATCTGCTCAATCATACTTCAGGCATTCCTGATATTAACCGACAGGAAATTTATAAGAAGATTCACCGCTCACCCCAAACGACGACCAGCCTGATCGACATAATAAAAGAATTCGAACCAAGTTTCAAGCCAGGTGAAAAAGCATATGCCTACAGTAACTCGAATTACAACATTCTGGCACGAATCATCGAGATCTCATCAAATACAGATTATGGTGACTTCCTGCAACGGAACTTTTTCGAAAAATTGGAAATGATCAATTCTGGTCATCGGGGAGAAATGGACCAAGCAATCAAAAATCTTGCAAAGGGATATGTACCTTCGGGAGGATATACTTCGGTAGAAAATGCACCATATCTCGACTGGTCGGTAAAGACGGGAAATGGGTCGCTCTACTCGACATCAGAAGATCTTCTAAGATGGGTGAAAGCCCTTATGTCAGGTCAGGTTTTAAGTCCTACAACATTGCAATTAATGAAAGACAATAGGTATGGGTGGTTCGTAGGAGAAAAATTGGACGAGGAGGTCATTTATATGAACGGAAGTAGTCCTGGATATAATGGATACTTTGGCTATTTCCCAAGCCTGGAGTTAACTATAGTTGTTCTTGGGAACCATGACATAGCACTTTCCACTACAATAGGCAATGGACTTTTCTTCATTCTGAATGATCAGAATCCAGATCCCTTTCCCTCACTGGAACCTTATCCGGTCAGTAAAAAATTCATAAGTAGCATTGAGGGTGAGTATAAATTCCCATATTATACAATTGAGATTATCAGAGGAAAGAAACAAATCTCTTACAGAGGTGGATATCCCTACTATGATGTCTCGATGATACCAATAGAAAAGAACAAACTATTCAATCGCTTTTTCTGGACCTTCCTAATACTAGAACGAGATGAAGACGAGAAGGTCATATCCATACATTGGGAAGGTAATCCCAATCAAAAGGGAACAAGAGTGACGAAAGATTAATCCCCTAAATCAGAGTCACATCGGCAATCACCTCCAGCAAGGCTGGTCCATCATGATCAAAGACTTTTTTCATTGCGGCATCCAGGTCTTCTTTCTTCTCGACCTTTATTCCAAGGGCGCCACAACCAGTCGCATATTCGGCGAATTGCGGATTGTGTAAATCGGTAGCCCAGACATCAAATTCTCCTGCCCGCTGTTCTTTGGAAATTTTACCCAGTTCTGAGTTATTTAGAAGAATCAATTTTATCGGCATGTTGTATTTAACTGCAGTAGTGACTTCCGCCAGGTATTGGCAAAATCCACCATCACCAGCGACCGCCATCACTGGTCGAGAATCGCCAACCGCTGCCCAGGCGCCCATTGCTGCCGGAAACGCAAAACCGATTGATCCAAGGTACCCGGACATCAAGAACGTATGCTCCTTGCTTTCGAAATATCGCCCTAACGAGTACGCATTGTTCCCAACATCCACACAAATAACAGCATTTTCAGGAGACAATCGATTTAGCGCATCGAAAATAGCAATTGAACTTACTCCCTTCCCGTGATCATCTTGCATCCGTCGCTCTTTTTCTGACTTCCATATTTTCCATCGTTCGGCTACCTCAGGACGTTGATCTACAGTATTCAGCTCTCCTCCAATTTCGTTTGTCAACCTTTCCACCGTTACTGAGATCTCTCCCCAGACCGGACAATCAACTGTATGAAACTTGCTTAGGGCTAAGCGATCAAAATCCACCTGAATCGTGGGTTTGTGATCTGTGATTCCCGTATGGTTCGAAAAAGAAGCTCCGAAGACACACAACAGATCACACTCATTCATGAACCAGGACGCGATTGGCGTACCACTTCGACCAAGCACACCGCATCCAAGCGGGTGATTATCCGGTATTTGACCTTTCCCCTTAAATGTGGTTAAAACCGGAGCGTTAATGCTTTCAGCAAAAGCGATAACAGCTTCCATATCAAACCTGGCTCCATGTCCAACAATAATCACAGGTCGTTTTGCGGTCTTGAACATTTCAATTGCCTTTTGAACACTTTCCTCCGGAGGATTGATTTTGTCACTTGTCATCCATCCTTCTGGATTTGTAGGCTTTTCATTTTCAGAAGCCACCACTTCTTGCACCTCATCAGGAAAAGTCAAATGGGATACGTCACGATTGATTATTGCATGTTTAACAGCCGTCCCCATCAAATGTACATGCTTGCTGTTGGCCTGAACTGAATGGTTGAATTCCGCCACTGCTCCAAAAGCTTTGACCAAGTCTACTTCCTGGAAATTCCCTGTTCCGATGACTTGAGTGGCAACTTGTCCCGTCAAAGCCAAAATCGGCGCCCGATCCACTTTGGCATCCCAAAGCCCGGTAAACATGTTGGTAGAGCCAGGGCCTGCAATGGCAAAGCATGCCGCCGGCTTGCTTGTAAGTTTCCCATACGCCGAAGCTGCAAATGCTCCCGCTCCTTCATGTCGAATGCCATAGAAATCCAATTTCCCTTTTTCCGCTTGTCGGCGCAGGGCATCGGCAAAGCCCAGGTTGGAGTGACCAACCATTCCAAAGACTTTCGTTACACCCCAGTTGATCATAGTTTCGGCCATCACATCTGATATCGTGGTTTGATGCTTCTCTTCCTCTTCAATGCCGACATATACCGCATTGTCTTCAACTTTTGTGAGATAGGTCTCTACTCCACCGTCATCATAACCTGGAGCAAGACCTGTGCAAGGATGATAATCCCAACCATGCCATGGACATCTGAGCAATCCGTTCTCAATACTTCCTTCCCCTAATGGTCCGCCCTGGTGAGGGCATTTATTATCCAATGCACAGATTTTTCCTTCGAAGTGAGTAAGACATATTCCCTGGTGCTCAGCCGTCACAGTCATGACCCTGCCTTCCGGAAGTTCCTCTACATTGTCCAGTACTTTATGCCATTTCATTTTGGTAGCCATAATTCTTTTGTCTTATGATTCATATTTCTTCAGTAGTCCTTTCACCACCCTCTCCACCGATAATCCTTGCACAAGTATTGAAAAGACCACAACCATGTAGGTTATAAATAAAATTAACTCTCTGTTTTGATCTACAGGTAACGTCAATGCTAAGGCGATGGAAATTCCACCACGAAGGCCCGCCCATGTGAGTACCACGAGTTCCCTGCTATTTGACCTATGCTGACTCGTCTGGACACTGTTGCCGATCATTGTTGCCACATACCTGCTAATTAAGACGATCAAAATAGCAGCCACACTAAGTAATGCATATGAGGCTTTGAAGTCTAGTACCAGGATTTCAATCCCGATCAATACAAAAAGGATTGCGTTCAGCACTTCATCTATGATCATCCAGAAGGTATTCAGATTTAGTTTTAGTGTTTCAGGAAGGTCTTTTTTCGAAAGTCTGTTTCCAATCATGATTCCTGCTACCACGATTCCGAGCGCCCCGGAAACACCAATGATTTCTGCGAGTGCATAGCCAGCCATCACAATACCTAGTGTGATATGAACTTCGATGATCGGCTCATCTTTTATCACTTTGAGGAACCAGATTCCGATGTAACCCAAAATCAGTCCAAGCAAAACACCACCCCCACCTTCAACCAAGAAGTCTTTAGCAATGCTAAGCGCACTCACCTCTTCTCCTCCATGTTCTGCACTTCCACCGGTGGCTATTGCAAGCAAAGTCAGAAACACTACGATTCCAACTCCATCATTGAAAAGTGACTCCCCGATGATCTTTATTTCCAGTTTCTTCTTCACATTCGCTTTCTGCAAAAGACCCAGAACAGCAACCGGATCGGTTGGTGATATGAGTGCTCCGAAAACAAGCGCCTGTTTGAAATGCAATCCTGCATCAAAAAACCCTGCCACATAGTAAAACATGGTCCCAACCAGGAACGTGGAAATCAGGATACCTACCGTAGCAAAAACAATAACAGGTGCCTTTTCTTCAAGCAGGTTGTCAAGGTTAACATGAATAGCTCCAGCAAAAAGCAGGAAGCCAAGCAAAAAATCGAAAAGGATGGTTCGAAAATCAATTTCCACTACCACACTACACACCTGATGAAACCAATTAAGATTGATGAGCTGCAAAGCTCCCAAAAGGCCAGAGACAATAATGGATAAAATCATCACACCAATTGTAGGTGGTAGCCTGAGCACTTTATGGTTGATAAAACTCAATAATGCTGAAACCGCAACGATCAACGAAAAAATTGCAAACATATCTTAACCAATTCCAGCGTAGTTGATACCTGTCAGTTTGTGCATGTCATAATCAAAAGTTGACAGGTCATCTTTATTGAATTTAGAAATATCATCGTACCCACATGATCTTGCCACCACTTTGATCAGGTCCGTGCTGGCACTGAAAAAGTTATTGAGCTGGTTTGCAGAATTCTGAACAATGAGCCTGGCACGAAGGTGGTCCTTTTGAGTAGCGACACCTACGGGACAGTTATTGGTATGACAGGCGCGCATTCCCAAACAACCAATTGCCTGAAGAGCGGAATTGGAAACGGCAATTGCGTCCGCACCGAGCATTAGTGCTTTCGAGAAATCCTCAGCAATCCTGAGTCCTCCGGTAACTACTAGAGTAACATCCTTAACTCCTTGCTCATCCATAAACTTTCGGGCCCTTGCCAATGCCGGAATAGTAGGCACATTGATATTATTTCTCAGTACCGTTGGAGCAGCGCCGGTTCCGCCTCCTCTTCCATCGAGTATGATATAATCAACGCCGGTCTCCAAAGCAAAAGCCATATCTTTTTCAAGATGACTGGCCGCGATCTTGAAACCTACTGGAATACCACCTGATACTTTTCGTACTTCTTCTGCAAAATTTCGGAAATCAGCTACACCATTAAATTCAGGAAAAGTTGCAGGACTTATCGCTGATTGTCCGGGCTCCAACCCCCGCACTTCTGCTATCTCTCCTTGCACTTTATTTCCAGGTAAATGACCTCCGGTACCGGTTTTTGCTCCTTGCCCACCTTTGAAATGGAATGCTTGCACTTTTTCAATTTTATCCCAGCTAAAACCAAATTGTGCTGAAGCCAGCTCATAGAAATACCTAGAATTGTTGGCCTGCTCATCGGGAAGCATCCCTCCTTCTCCGGAACAAATACCCGTTCCTGCCATTTCAGCCCCCTTAGAAAGGGCAATTTTTGCTTCTCTTGAAAGCGCGCCGAAACTCATGTCGGAAACAAATAAAGGAATATCTAATTCCAGTGGCTTTTTAGCTTTCGGTCCTATGACAACCTTTGTTGCCACTTCATCCTCATCTAGCAAAGGTTTTTTGTGAAGTTGAGCAGGTAAAAACTGAATATCCTCCCACTTAGGCAATGTATTTCTATCAACACCCATGGCTTCTGTAAATCCATGATGTCCGAGTTTCGTGAGCCCATCTTTAGCAAGCGTAGATATCTGTCTTGTATAAGGTTCTGTATCCTCAGGGTGAGTATCTGCATAAAGGCCTTGATATGAATCTCGATCAAATGGCTGAGGGTTATGTTTTTGAAATGCAACGATCTCAGCTTTATCTACACAAACAAATCCATCTGAAATGATCCCTGTAAATTTCTCAAGCTTCTCGCTATTATTGTACGAACTAACTCCTGTATCATAACGATAATCCCAATTGTGAAGGCCGCAGACAATATTATCTCCTATGATCGTTGCATCCGACATTAACGCTCCACGATGCTGACATCTACCATACAACACGGAAACATTGTCTCCATACTTCACGATCACCAAGTCTGTTTGTTCAGCTAATGCATAGGTGGGGGTTTTTTCTTTCAGATCAGACAGTTTGATCAGTTGAATTAAATCTTTAGACATGTGATAAATGAGGTTTGTTAGTAATCAGGTTAGCCGAGTCATTCAAAAGTACCTTCATAACAATTTAGTCAATGTAGTCCACATTACATTCCTTACGAAAAGAGTCGGGGCAACAATTTCCCGTCAATTTGAACTTTTCAAGTTGACTTACGCGCAAGGGTACAATTACCGTTAAATCAGAGCTAAATAAAGGGACCATTTTTACCCTGACACTTCCTCAATGAGCATTAGGCTTCTTCTATTTATTCAGAAGAAAAATAAAACTCAAAAAGTTGATAACAATAACATAAAATCATTTGTGACATGATAGATTTGAGGGCCAGTTTTAATTTGCTGTGGTGAATAAACTTCAAAAAGTATTACTTGTAGATGACGATGATATCGTGAATTCGATCAACAAGGTAATTATTAAACATGCAAAATTTGCCGATGAGATCGTAGCTGAAACAATAGCTTCTAACGCTATCAATTATATCAAAAATCAAAAGGAGGAAGGTTCTCTTCCAGAACTTATTTTTCTTGATATCAATATGCCTGAAATGGATGGATGGGATTTTGTAGATGAGTACGTGAAGTTAGGATTTGAAGAAAATGGTCCCCGGATCATCATGCTTACATCATCGATAAATCCTCGGGACGAAAACAGAGCTTCTTTGATCGACGAAATCACAGATTTCATGTCCAAGCCTCTTTCACCCGAAATTCTTGAAAGGATTTATGCTGAGCACTTCAGTACTAATTAAGTCGTAAAACAAACCTTGTCCCTTTCTTAGGTTCGCTTTCCACCTTGATATTTCCTTTATGGTATGTTAAAATAGTATTAATTATATGCATACCTAATCCGGTTCCATCTGTGTGGGTATGAAGTCTGACGAAAGGCTTCATTATTTCTTCTCCATGCTTAATTGCATCAAACCCAAGCCCGTTGTCCCGAACGAACAAAATGGTGTGTCCATCTACTATAGTAGTCTTTACCTCTATCATCAGGTCTTTATCTGGATCCCTGTATTTGATAGCGTTTGATAGCAGATTTTGAAGAATGCTTTTCAAGTGTTGTCCCGGATAAAAAATCGTTGGACAAGCTTTGAAATCCTTGCGGATCTTCGCATTTGATTCCTTTATTTGAACAACCAGGTTTCCAACGGCTTCTTTCAAAATGGAATCGAAATCAAGGCTTTCTTTTTTAATACCCAATTGCTCACGGACCTTGTTGAATTCAACTAGTGCATTCACTGTCGTCTCTAGCTTGACTGCCGACCTTCTTGCATTGTTTAGGACAGTATCATAGTGGGAACTGCTGATTTTATCCCTATCCAACATCCCCAATAGAGATTTCATGTTCTCTATAGGAGCCTTCAGGTCATGGGCTGTTCGGTAAGAAAAATTGATGAACCGATCAATATCATGCTGCGCGTTTTGCAACTTTTCAGCCATTGAGTTAAACGAATCAACAATATCTTCTGTGATGCTATTGGATCTCAACTTTATTTTTTCGTCGAATTCTCCGGCACCCAGTTTTTCGGCTCCAGCTCGTATATCCTCCAGCGGACCCCAAATTCGAAAGCTAAATGTGTAAACAGCGATCAGTGAAAAAATCACAAAAACCAAGGTCAAAGTCACAATTAGTTCCATAGAAATCACCTCTTCCCTTTCCACTTCCTTCATCAGGTTTTCTGTGAAAATCTCATGTCTAATTAGTATATCTTCGATTTGCTTGTTAAAGCGGTCCTCATCAATCTCTACCCTATCTGCCAGCACCAATGCTTCATCAAGCCTACCTTCCTCCAAGAAATTCAACACTGCAAAGGCCCCGTTCTCATAATTGGTATGATCAACCTCAAGTTTTTTAACATAGAGCAACAAGATTTTTAGACTGCTTTTTTGTGCTTCCTGTTTTGTCTGTTCAAATGAGACTGATACTTGTTCTTCCGCAGCTTTTAAATCCACATCAACATCATTGGCAAGCCGACGAAATGTACTGTCCGCTATCTGAAAGTTTTGCAGGCTTTGTGGTGAATTTTGACCATCTGTCGCATAGCGAACTGCCCTTTCGAATTCAATGGATTGTTCTAGTTGCTTCGTCTCAATTTTAGTGAGAGTTTCAATCAGAGGTAAATCAATTTCCGCAACATCCTCAACATCTCTATGGGTGTTTACAAGACGTATCAGCGCCACTGCTCCCAATATGAGAATCAGGGAAATGATCAGCGCACTTCTACGTAGGATGGTATCTCGTACTCGGTTTTTCATTGGTGAGTTAGGACCTGCAAATTAGTCTAATTCTATTTTAGCAGACATTACCCGAATGGTTTCATCCAGATTCATGGTTTCAATCTTTAGCTGGGTGAGTAAGCTCTCGTAATTTTCACGATCCTCCCAATTAGCCTTTACTAGATCCACTAAAGCTAAAATGGTTGTAATTGGATGTCGAATATTATGAGAAGCGTAAAACGCATGATCTGTTAGCTTTTTTCTCATTTCCTCCTTTTCCTTATCCACAAACTCTGAAAGGTCTCCGTCAGACATTTTCTCAGGATGGTACCTGGCCAGCCACTGCTTAGAATTGTAAGATTGAATGATGTAAGAAAGGGCGATGTGCAGATGAATAACTTCACTGTCCTCCCATTTTCTGATTTTGCCTGATTGCTCTACAAGGATGAAACCAAATAAGATGCCATTGTACCATACCTGTTGTCCCATCGTAGAGCTAATGTTGTTGGGTATGAGGTAATCATCCATTACCTCAGATAGCCTGGAATCTTTTGCAGCATTGCTGGCAATAATTGATTGATTTGTGATGAGGTGGTTGTAATACTTTGGATATTCCTTTTGCCAAATAGCATTTTCCTTGCTGAATGAATCAAGGTTGTAATCATAGAGCTGCATGTTCTCAAAAGCCTCCTTATATGGCTTATATAACCAAAAGGAAGTACGACTCACATGAAGCTCTCTAGCTAGCACCACCAACACTTCTCGAACAAAATCCTCAAATCTCCCTTTTGTCAACGATTCTGATTCCGAGAGTTCAAGAAATGTCTTGTATGTCGTCGTGTTTTGCATTTATACAGGGCGGTGGCAGAGGTAGCTTAATAGGTAAGTTAAGTTTTAGTTGGCAAAGATCTGCTCGTCATCTTTAAACGCTTTGAACTCCAATGAATTGCCTGATGGGTCCTTAAAAAACATGGTGGCCTGCTCCCCAAGTTGACCTTCAAATCGAATATAGGGTTCAATGATAAACTCGATGTTATTGGCTTTTAATCGTTCAGAAAGCTGCTCCCAATCTCCCCAATTTAAGACAACTCCAAAATGTGGGACAGGTACATGTTTGCCATCCACAGGATTGGTCTGATCCTCTTTATCGCTATCTAGCTTGTGGATCACAAATTGATGACCAAAAAAATTAAAATCCACCCATTGATCTGAAGATCGGCCTTCGGTAAAGCCTAAAACATCGCGGTAAAAAGACCTGGTTTCATCCAGATCTTTAACTGGCATAGCCAAATGAAAGGGTCTCAAATTTTCCATACTTCTAAGATAAGAAAGGGTACTTGTAATCAGTTGGTGGAACGAAGGTTTCTTTGATCGTCCTGGCACTCACCCATCTTAACAAGTTCATCATTGCTCCAGCCTTGTCATTGGTGCCCGATCCACGAGCTCCACCAAATGGTTGCTGTCCAACAACAGCACCTGTTGGTTTATCATTGATATAGAAGTTTCCGGCAGCGTTTCTAAGCTTCTTAGTAGCAAGGTCCACTGCATATCGATCGCGCGAGAATATTGCACCTGTAAGTGCATATGGAGAAGTTTCGTCAACAACAGTAAGGATCTCATCAAATTTCTCCGGATCATATACGTGAATTGTCAAGACAGGTCCAAAAATTTCTTCACACATGGTTCTATACTTAGGATCTTCTGCCTGGAAAACAGTAGGCTCAATAAACCACCCTTTCGATCCATCGTAATTACCGCCGGCTACCAGCTCAACACCGCTATCCTCTTTCGCCTGATCAATGTATCCGGTAATTTTTTTGAATGACGTTTCATCAATGACAGCATTCACAAAATTTCCAAAGTCTTCCGGTGATCCCATCTTGATCTCTTTCAGATCAGCAATCATGAATTTTTTTACATCTTCCCAAATGTTGGAAGGAATGTAAGCCCTGGAAGCGGCACTACATTTCTGTCCCTGGAATTCAAAAGCACCTCTAACCAATCCAGTAGCCACTTCTTTTGCGTTTGCAGATTTATGGGCAACTACAAAATCTTTTCCTCCGGTCTCTCCAACGATTCTTGGGTAGGTTTTGTATGTATCCAGATTGGCACCTATTGTTTTCCAAAGGTGTTTGAAGACGCCAGTGCTTCCTGTAAAGTGAAGTCCGGCAAAATCAGGATGATTAAAGACCACATCTCCGGCAACAGGTCCGTCAACATAAATGAGGTTGATCACACCATCAGGTAAACCAGCCTCCTGGAATACCTCCATAATTACCTGTGCAGAATAGACCTGCGTGTAATTCGGTTTCCAAACAATCGTATTTCCCATCATCGCAGGTGCTGCAGGAAGATTCCCAGCGATCGCTGTGAAGTTGAACGGTGTGATAGCAAACAAAAAGCCTTCAAGCGGTCGGTATTCCATCCTATTCCACAATCCATCCATTGACTCCGGCTGCTGCATGTAAACTTCCTGCATAAAGGAAACATTGAACCTTAGGAAATCAATAAACTCACATGCCGCATCAATTTCTGCCTGGTGCGCATTCTTTCCTTGTCCTAACATAGTAGCCGCATTGATCTTTGATCGGTATGGCCCCGCCAATAAGTCAGCTGCTTTCAGGAAAATTGTTGCCCTGTTTTCCCAGGTCATGTTTTCCCAAGCCTCCTTCGCAGAAAGAGCTGCATCAATTGCCATTTTCACATGAGAAGCATCGCCTTCAGAAAAATGTCCCAAAACATGCTGATGATCGTGTGGACAGGTCATTGCTATTTTGGTGTCAGTAGTGACTTTCTCAGCCCCAATGAACATTGGTGCATCCACCTTCGCTTTGTACATTTCTTTGTACTTGGAAAGTAGTGCATCGCGCTCTGGGGTGCCCGGAGCATAGCTAAGAATTGGTTCATTCACTGGGTCTGGAACAAAAAAATTTCCTTTCGGCATGTCGGTTTTATTTGGATTGAAAAACAAGTGAGCAAATCTAATCAACACTATTGAAGGAAAGAGTGTTCAACCTTGTTGAAACTATTATTTAGAGATAACTTCCTTGGTTATTCAGCCAGGCACTATTCCAGGTCGCATTTATGAAAGAAGAGAAAAATACGGTAGAAAACGATGCGGAAATTATCCCTGTCACAAAAGATAATTACAACAAAATATTAAGAATCACATACAAGAGTATGTGGCAACCTCCATTTGTGTTCATTGTGGTTGGAGGAATCTTCGGGCTTCCTTTTTGTTCATTCCTTTTTCTAGCAAAATTTTCCTTTCTGAATTCTTTTTTGATGGCTCTGATTATTGTTGTGCTTTACACCTGGCTTGGCCCTTTGCTTTATGTAAAACTATCTTATCGTTTGGCTAAGAAAGATCCTAGAGCGGGGCTAAGAAAGCATCGCCATCTCTCAAAGTTCGACGAGGTGTAATCCCATTGGATCACAGAATTCTTATCAACTCATCAAGGGATTGGATTGAATAATCTGCCATTGATCTTTTTCTTCCACTTGGGTCGTAAAGAATCGTCTTTATTCCAAATTGTCGAGCCCCATGAATATCAGTCTTTGGATTGTCGCCAATCATGACACTTTCAATTTTGCTTGCATTGGCCTTATTGAGGGCATCTTGAAAAATTTCGGGTTCTGGCTTTCTTGCCTGGGATGTTTCAGAAGTAACAATCACCTCAAAGTATTCTTGAATTCCTGATGAGGATAATTTCACTGGTTGTACATCATTGAATCCATTGGTAATGATGTGAAGCCTGTATTTCTTGAATAAATAGTCTAACGTAATCTTTGCATGTTCAATCAAGTGGGGTTTTCTTGAGCAGTTGTTCATGAAGTAGTTGGAAGATTCTTCTGCATGAGACTCATCGATACCTACTTTTCTAAAAACTTCCAGGAACCGATTCTCCTTAATGTAGTCTCTATTGATCAGCTTGTTATTGTATTTGAACCACATCTGATCATTTATCTCATAGTAGGTATTAATGAATTTTTTCAAAGAAACAGAACTACTAAGCCCCAATTGATCATACAATTCTGTCAAGGTTTCTTGCGCATTCTTATCATAATCCCAAAGGGTATGATCAAGATCGAAAAAAATATGTCTGATCTCTTTCAACGGTGGTAGCTTCTGGCTTCAATCTTATTTTTAGCCAAAGCCCTGTTGGCACTCATGGTTTCATACACCTCAAGGTCTTTCTGAAGTTGTGGGTCTCTTTCAAGGAAATTGAATATTTGACTTACCATATCGTATCCTTCTTCTTTGATGCTATAAAAGACCCATTGATCAAATTTTCTGGCTGTGACCATCCCCGCATTCTTTAAATAGGTGATATGTCTTGAGGTTTTCGTTTGAGTAAAATCAAGGATCGATTCAAGGTCAGTAATGCACAATTCTTCTTTTTTGTACAGAAGATGAATGATTCGGGTGCGGGAGTCATCAGCAAACGACTTAAAAATTTGAGTGCCATATGCAAGGTTAAAATTCTTGAGCCTCATTATTTTCTCCTTACTTTTACCGAAGTTAAACTTTTCACGTTAAAGTTTATCAAAGAATATAAATCAATACACGTGCGGATCTTAATAACGTTTTTTACAGTATTCCTAATTACCGGTTTTTGCTATGCGCAGGAGCAAGACAAAGAGATTATTCAATTCACAGGAGTGGTTTTTACCCAGGACAGTACAACAGTAGTCCCCGGTGTTCACATTTATATTCCTAAATCCGGGCGGGGTACCACTTCCAATCCGTATGGCTTTTTTTCTATGCCTGTTTTAGAGGGAGACAGTGTTGTCTTCAGCGCCGTTGGTTTTAAGAGATCTTTTTATATCGTACCTAAACATACCGGGAATTCGAGCAGCTTACAACTTATCGTTACCCTTAACGATGATATTCAATTTCTTGAAGAGGTAGAGATCAGACCATATCCTACTGAGGAAATGTTCAAGGAGGCACTGATTACGATGGAGCTTCCCTATGAAAAGGAGTATGCGAATATTCACCAATGGATGAATAGCGAGATCATGCGTAGAGGCTATTATGATCTTCCAAACTCACCAAATGCCAATCATAGGTATTTTGTACAACAGCAATTTCAGGCATACATCAATCGATATTCACCACCACAAAATCAATTGTTGAACCCATTTGCCTGGGCCAATTTTATCAATTCCCTGAAAAGGAAAAAGTAGGTTAGCTTTCTGCCTGTATTTGAGCTGCCACCTCTTGCACTTTGTTCCAAACACGGAACGTATTCTTGTAGCAGATCTTGGCAATATCTTCCTCTGAATATCCTCTTTTTAGAAGCTCATAAATCAAATTTGGATAGGTAGAAACATCCTTAAGCCCCTTCGGCAAGCTATCTCCTACGCCATCATAATCTGACCCGAAACCGACATAATCAATTCCGGCAACTTTAACCACATTGTCAATATGGTCAGCCACAGTCTCAATATCCTCATAGACGTCATTGTCAATCGCATATTGCCTGGCATATTCTTTATAAGCCTCATCGTCGGTTGTCAAGTCATTCTCAGTTCTCCAATTGGTTAGATCTTCACGCATTTTGTCGCGCTTGTCTTGTGCTTCTTGCGACAAAAAGCTTGAGCCAAAGTTGATGTGGATAACGCCTCCTTTATCAGCCATCGCTTTAATCAGATTATCCGGCATGTTTCGCTCCCATCCTGGTGTAAAAGATCTGCAAGAAGAATGAGATGCGATAACTGGTGCCTGCGTAATCGCAAGCGCATCAAAAGCAGCACTATCAGTAACATGGGAAATATCAACCATAATTCCCCATTTGTTCATCTCTTTGACTACCTCTTCTCCAAAAGGACTTAGTCCGTTCCAGGTGTAGGTAGTATCATAAGAAGAATCACAGATCTGGTTATCCTTTCCATGTGTCAATGTTATGTACCTGATTCCTCGATCAAAAAAGTATTTGACATTGTTGATATCGTCTTCAATTGGTGCTCCATTTTCCATTCCCATAGGTAGAGAGATCAGGTCACCTTCAAAATTCTTCTCAATATCCTGAGGAGAATTTGCCATGGCAAACATGTCAGGAAAAGTGACAGGCAGCCTGGAAACCATATCTATCAGTGAATCTGCAAACTCCTTAGCACCACCAGTATCCTGATACCTGGATGGTACGTAAATGGACATAAACGGGGCATCCAACCCTCCTTTTTTTGCTTTAGGGTAATCAAAATTTCCGGCGGTTTCAACAGATACATCCTCAACCGTCTTTGTTAACATAAACCCCTTCACATTCATTCGGTAAGGTAAATCGACATGTCCATCAACCATTATGAATTGATGAGCCAATTCATCTGCATAAACTCTAATTTCATCATCCGTCATTTCTGCAATATTCTTCTTCTTTTCTGGAGGAGAACAAGCAACAATAAGGCTGATCAATGCTAGTACTGATAATAAATTTTTTAAAAAGCTCTTTGGATTCATAATTATTAGGTTTTTGGATGCAGCAAATGTACCTATTCACCATTAAATGCTAAACCATTGGTTGAATTACATTTTTTTGATATTTTACAGGAATAAAGAGAGAAGAATGAAGGGATTTGATTTAATTTGTGATGTTGTGTTTTAAAGAAAATATGACATCCTTTGTAGATAGAGTTTAACTCGCTTAATAAACCGAAAGATATGACTGACCCTATTTCACCTGAATTGTTGGCAAATTGGAATACCTACGGAGGCTACCTAGCAATGGCTGTTGCAGGAATCGGTGTTCTGATTCTAATTGGCCACTACTTTAAACTTATGGCCACCGGGGACTTTAAGTCCAGATACGATTACATCAACATGCATGAAATAAACATGCTTTGGAATGGCATGTTGCTTCTATTGATTGGAGGGACGCTTTACTTCAACACTGTTATAAATCCCTCAAATTGGCTCTGGTTCTTCGTAGCCCTGTTCATGAGCTCAATGTTTGCGGTGATTTTAGGTGTTATCATTCAAAATATTCTGAAATTTTACTACCCGTTTTTCATCGAGAAAAGATTGAAAAAATTGAGATATGCACCTCGTACATCTCCTGATGGCAGAAAAATGAAGCTATTGAGTGAAGAAGAAGAGGATGTCTACCTTGACGAAGGTATGCAGGCAGAGGAAGATGCATTCTCAGTAGATTACGATGTATGGATTGACGAGGAGTCAGGGTTCACCAAAATTGAAAAATACAACGGTCGACTGCATGCGCTACAGTGCTCTAACTGTAACTATCAAACATTGAAAGTTGACAGAGAAGAAATTATTCAACCTGCAACCGATACTGAAGACGGAGAATTGATGAAGTACTTTGCTTGTGGCTATTGTGGTCATAAAGAAAGAAAGTCTTTCAAGATAGCAAAGCAAAAATCAGAGGCAACAGCCTAACCTAAAAGAAAGCAATTTTTTTAAAGCCATCCCGCACGTGCGGGATGGCTTTTTATTTTTACAGCTTAATGCAAATGTTCTGAGGTTCTGAAAAGAACTGAAGTGCCTCATTACCCCCTTCACGACCAATGCCTGAATCCTTCATCCCTCCAAATGGGGTACGAAGGTCTCGCAGAAGCCAACAATTCACCCAAATAATCCCGGAATGTATTTGATGGGCCACATTATGAGCTTTTTTCAAATTGTTCGTCCAGATGGTACATGATAGCCCATATCTTGTAGCATTTGCCTGATTGATTGCCTCTTCTTCTGAGCTGAATTTGTCTAGCGTGACAACCGGTCCAAAGATCTCCTCTTGATTGGTTCGGCAATTTTGATCTAATCCTTCAATGATTGTTGGTTCGAGGTAAAACCCATCTTTTGGTAACCTATTACCTCCAAGCAAGACGGTCCCACCTTCTTCCTGAGCAAGCGAAATATACGATTGAACTTTTTCCAGATGAGCTTCCGATACCAGGGCCCCAAGGTCAGATTTCTCATCAAAAGGATCACCCACATTTAGTTTTGAAGCTTCTTCAACGAACTTCTTTTTAAACGCATCATAGATCGATGATTCGATTAAGATCCTGGAACCACATAAGCAGATCTCACCTTGATTGGTGAAGGAACTTTTGACACTCATTTTTACCGCTTCATCCAGATCACAATCAGCGAATACAAGATTTGGATTTTTTCCTCCAAGTTCCAGTGAAACTTTCTTGAACTGTTGTGCAGCGGTCGCTCCTACAATTTTGCCAGTAGCCGTTCCTCCAGTGAAGGAGATGGCTTTTGTTGATGTTGACTCGACAATAGCTTGCCCGATTCCTGAACCTTCACCATGTAAGATATTAAGCACTCCAGGTGGCATTCCTGCCTGTTTTGTGAGTTTACCTAGCATAAATGCTGTCATCGGAGTCATTTCTGAAGGCTTTGCAATCACACAATTACCCATCGCTAAAGCCGGAGCAATTTTCCATGAAAAAAGATAGAGGGGTAAATTCCAGGGTGATATACATCCTACGATTCCAATGGGCGCCCTACGCGTGTAGTTGACCATAAATCCCTCCGAGATATGGGATTCAGAAGAAAAATTGACAATGGAAGAAGCATAAAAACGAAAATTAGTAGCCGCTCGAGGAATATCTACGCTAATCGCAAGTGTATAGGGCTTTCCATTGTCGCGGCTTTCAGCAACAGCTAGTTCTTTTATATTATCCTCAATCAGGTCTGCTAGTTTGAGAAGAATTCTACTCCTTTTGTCAATCGACATTTTAGACCATACACGAAATCCGTCTTCAGCCGCCTGGACTGCCAGATCAAGGTCCTCCTGTGTTGAGTTTGGGATTTGGCTATAAACCTTCCCTCTTCCGGGATCATAGTTGTCTAAATACTGACCCTTTACAGGGTCCATGTATTTTCCGCCTATGAAATTCTGAATTTTCTCCATTGTCCTAAATTGAACCTGTGCGTCCTCCGTCCACTCTTAAACTCGTACCGTTGATATATGCCCCACTGGGGGAACAAAGAAATGCTGCATAATCAGCAATCTCGCCAGGCTCTCCAAAACGACCACTCGGAATTGAACTAACCATCTCACTTTTAATTTCTTCCTCAGATCTCCCCTGCGCCTTTGACCTGTTAGAAATTAATGAAGTAATCCTTCCGGTGTTGATAAAACCCGGTAAGATATTATTTACTGTAATCCCAAATTGGCCCAATTCATTTGCCATGGTTTTAGCCCAGGATGCCATCGCTCCTCTCACTGTATTGCTAACGCCCAGCCCTGGAATCGGAACCTTCACGGAGGTAGAAATAATATTCACGACCCGGCCATAGTTGGCCTTTTGCATTCCAGGAAGGACTAACTGCAAAAGTGTTTGGCTCACGAACAGATGTCTCTTTATAGCTACCTCAAAATCCTCTATCTCAGCCTCATACAGCTTGCCGGGAGCTGGCCCTCCTGTATTGTTGATCAACAAATGATAGTCACCTTTTTGTAGACCTTCAACTGTTCGTTCTTTTACCTTATCAAGATCATCGAAATCCGCTACCAGGTAGTCATGCCCATCACCAGGGAGTTGTTTTACAACCTCCTTTAAAACATCTTCATTTCTGGCAAAAAGAGTGACTTGTGCATTTTGATTGGCCAACTCTTTTGCAATCGCCAACCCCATGCCCTGGGTACTCCCACACACAAGTGCTCTCTTTCCGGTAAGGTTTAATTCCATAAATTTTGGCTAACTTTTCTCCAAAAATACAGCCTGACAGATATTATATCATCAGGAATCAAAATGTGCGCATTTAGGCACTGAATGGATAAAGTTAAAAAATTGGAACATGGCTATACAAAGACCTTTTAATCTCCAGGCCTGGATCGAGGAAAACAGGGATATCTTAAAACCACCTGTCGGAAACAAGAACCTCTATGCGGATGCCGGTGACTACATTGTTATGATCGTTGGTGGTCCTAATGCTCGAAAGGATTATCATTATAATGAAACTGAAGAGTTGTTCTATCAATTGGAGGGTGATATTGAAGTTACTATTCAGGAAGATGGTAATGCAGTGAAGGTCCCGATAAAGGAAGGTGAGATGTACCTGCATCCGGCGAAAGTTCCTCATTCACCTGCACGCCCCGAAAACACCGTTGGGCTAGTTATCGAACGAAAAAGAGAGCCCGATCACCAGGATGGCCTCATGTGGTTTTGCGACAACTGCAATGAAAAATTGCATGACACTTATTTCCATCTTACCAACATCGAGAAAGACTTTCTTCCAAGATTTCGTGAATTTTACAATTCGGAAGAAAAAAGGACTTGTAAAAATTGTGGTTCCGTAATGGAAACAGATCCCAGATTCACCGACTAAAAACTCCAGCTTCCAATTGAAAGATAAAGCACTGGCCCTTGACCAATCGGATGAGTTGGCCGCATTCAGAAGTCAATTTCACTTTCCACAAACAGGCGGCAAGGATTGCATATATCTATGCGGTAATTCGCTTGGATTACAACCCAAGCTGACAGAGGAATTCGTCCAAGAAGAGCTCAAGAACTGGCAGGAAAGAGGCGTAAAAGGACATTTTACCGGAGAGAAACCATGGGTTAGCTATCATTTAAATTCCAAGAAGTCGCTCGCTAAACTGGTCGGATGCTCAGAGGATGAGGTCGTTGCTATGAACAACCTAACAACGAACCTCCACCTGGCGCTTTCTTCCTTTTATCGCCCCTCTGGGAATCGGAACAAGATCTTGATTGAACGCGGTGCATTTCCATCGGATTTCTATGCTGTGCACTCAGCG
The DNA here is from genome assembly GCA_028278585.1 of Cyclobacteriaceae bacterium. Lineage (GTDB taxonomy): Bacteria > Bacteroidota > Bacteroidia > Cytophagales > Cyclobacteriaceae > Ekhidna. The sequence goes on from JANQEC010000067.1 coordinate 41,084, forward strand.
ATTATCCTAAGTGGAAACGATCCCACCGAATGCTTGATTGAATTGGAGCCCAAAGACGGATCTGACTACTTACCGACAGAAGAGGTTTTAGCCAAAATAGAAGATCTTGGCGAACAGTTGGAATTAGTCATGTTCCCGGGTATTCAATATTATACCGGTCAGTTTTTCAACATCAAAAAAATTACAGAAGTTGCGCATAATGTGGGAGCCAATGCAGGATTTGACCTGGCGCACACTACCGGAAATATTCCCTTGACCCTTCACGAAGACCGTGTTGATTTTGCAGTTTGGTGTTCGTATAAGTATTTGAACTCTGGTCCGGGGGGAACAGGCGGGTTTTTCGTTCATTCCGATAATGCAAAAAGAACGGATATACCCAAACAATCCGGATGGTGGGGTCACAAGGCAGAGGGAAGGTTCAAAATGGATAATGAGATCAATCCCATTCCTACCGCTGACGGGTGGCAGTTAAGCAACATTAACATACTTTCACATGCGGCTCATTTAGCATCGCTAGAGGTCTTTGATCAGGCTGACATTCATCGTTTAAGAAAGAAAAGCATATTACTTACGGGTTTTCTTGAAGAATTGATTTTATCATCAGAAATTCTGCGGGAACATGTAAAAATGATCACACCAAAGAACCCTGAAGAACGTGGAGCTCAATTGTCCTTGTTTCTGACAAAATTGGGCAAACCTGTTTTCGAACGTATTGTTGAAGAGGGGGTGATACTGGATTGGCGCGAACCGAATGTAATTCGGGTCGCGCCAGTCCCATTGTACAATTCCTTTATGGATGTTTATGAATTCGTGCAAATCCTTGAAAATGCTATCAAGGAGCTATCACGAGATAAGAATTATCCTCATTAATCCCTTGATTGCGCAAGCAACCAGTCATAAAAATCTTGTTTACTAAATATTGCCGGCCAGATGCCATGACCTTCACCTTCCAAAGAAATCAGCTCAGCACTTTCAGACCCACATTCTTTTAACTTGTTCACCATGTTTTGACTTCTGTCATAGCCATAATCCGCCGTGCCATGATAGACACGAATTGGGAGATCCTTGAGCTTGCAGAGGTCGTTGAGGCTCCCACCTGCAGGAGCTAGTGGTGATGCTGCGGCCAATAAATGATTGATCTTCTTCACATTGGCCCATGTGCCAGCTCCGCCCATACTGTACCCAAACAGATACACTCGATCCGGATCAATGGAAACTTTCCCGGAAGCTTGTTTCAAAACTCCTTCCAAATCAACATTCGACCATGAACATCCGCTTGTGCAGGATGGAGCAATGACGATGAAAGGGAAGGTCAAACCTGCCCTAGCCGCGTACTTGGTTGGGTGATGCTTTGTGTTAGATCTGTCACCACCATGCAAAAAAATAATTGTGGGGTGTTTTTGATCTTCGACATAATTATCTGGTGTACTTAAAATGTAGGGTAGGTCCTTGAAACGTTCATTCGTGGAGTTCTTAATTTCTTGTGACCAACTGCTCAGGGATGAAACAAGGAATAGAATAGTTAATGCTTTTGTCATGGTATTATAATGTTTTTGGGAGATTACTTTTGAAATTACGACTGCCTCTTACTCTTATGTCATTCTCGAGAACAACAAAGAAATCACCATTAAAATAAGATTCCAGGTATTGGATCTTTTGAACATTCACCAAATGGGATTTGTGGATCTGAACAAAAATCTTGTACTTTCTTTCGAGGGTCTTTAATGTGCTTTTAACAATGTGTGTGTGATCTGATAAATGAATCTTCACATATGAATCCATTGCTTCAATCCAATTAATATCCTTTAATTGTAGAAAGTGAATCTTCCCATTTGACTTAACAATAAGTCTTGAATCAGAATCACTTTCAGAATGGATCAGGGCATCCCCATTCTGATTCTTTTGATACTCTTGCAATAGACTCTTCAGTTTTTCTTCTAGTGAAGGATCCTTCTTGTTATTGAAATAATCCTTTGCTCGATCCAGCGATTTATGAAACCTTTCACTACTATACGGCTTTAAGAGGTAGTCCAGTGCATTCACCTCAAAAGCTTTTAGTGCATATTGATCATATGCTGTTGAAAAAATAACAATTGGCCAATTTTGTTCGGACATACTTCCCAACACATCAAACCCATTGATACCGGGCATTTGAATATCCAGGAAAATTAAATCGGGTTTCATGGAAGAAATTTTATCAATCGCTTCTTTACCGTCTTTGGCTTCTCCAATTAAATCAACCTGTGGATCTCCAATGAGCAGAAGCTTAATGCCTTCTCTGGCCTTTTTTTCATCGTCAATGATCAGCGTTCTCATAATTCTACAACTTCTTTTTTATTCAAATGTGGAAGTGTCAATACAGCAGTAACACCATTTTCCACTTCCTCCAGTGTAAGGCTGGCTTTTTCCTTAAACAGCGTTTCTAACCTGGTCCTAACATTGGATAATCCAATACCGCTGCTCTGTCCATTAAGACTCAGTGTGCCAGAATTAAAAACTTTTAAAATCAGACTATCTTCTTTTTGTTCGCTGGTGATCTTGATTGAAGATTGTCCCAATACCTTGTCTACTCCATGAACGATCCCATTCTCTACTAGTGGCTGAAGAATAAACACCGGCACTTTGAGATGTTTATCCTCTTTATTTATTTGAATCTCTACGTCAAGTCGATCTTCAAATCTTATCCTCTCTATTTCCAGGTATTTTTTGGCAAAATCAACTTCCTCTTCCAAATCGACCAACTGGTTTTCGAAATTGTTGAGCGACATACGAAGAAGATCGCTAAGCTTCAACAACATTTCCAATGCCTCTTCATCTTTAGCAGAACGCATAAGCGTTGCAATTGCATTGTGGGCGTTAAAAAGGAAGTGAGGCCGGATTTGCATCTTCAAAGCTTGAATATTCGCCTGCGTTAATGCCGATTCAAGTTTGGTTGCTTCAAGGGATTTATACTGATATTTTTTTGTTATTTCTATGACATAAAAGACAATGATCATAACCCAGGAAATAATGATGGCTTCCATCAGAAAAAAAGTGCCCCCGAAGAGCTGTTGAAATGAAAATGTAGCTGGAATTCCAGCAAATAATACGCCCGACCCAATGAAAATTGCCCGGTTTATACTCAACTTGATCATCCCAATGAGTATACCTAGCGTGAAGAGGAACAAAATTCGATGAGGCAGCCTGAATTTTTCGGACCAGGAAAAAAGCCTATAAGAAGGTATGGTAAGAAGTATCCAAAGGATGTATCCGGGAATGTAATACCATAGAAAAATATCATCTGTCAAGCTCTGTGGCTTTTTCAGAAGTTCTATGATAAAAAAAAGCAGCCAGGGCAAGATTACCTGTACGCTGCTTTTGATAGTTGGCCTGATCATAACCTAATTAATTACTAATATGGTCTTTAATACGAGAAACAACTAGATCAGGCCGGACGGATCAACCGTCTAATAAACCTTTTAATTTATTTTCCCCTCTCGATCTCCAAAATTTGATGAAGTCTTTATTCCAATAGGTTGTGAGGCCGCGATTCTCTACTTTGTTGAATATTTGTTCTGCATAATCAAGTAGTCCAATACCTGCAACGATGTCCTGGTAGTCATCTCTGCCTAAGAGATCGATTCCTCTGAGCACATACATGAGTGGGTTTCTCATATTGTATTTGACTGCCTCTCGGTATGTCTTGTCCTCCAAGGCTTTCATTTCACCTCTTTCAGCATCGTCGGAGATAGTAACAGCGATGAAACCGTATATAAAAGCTTCCAGTGCCAAAAAGTTTGACCTTTCTTCATCGCTCATCTCACCTTTAATTGAAATCGCCTTATCTAAATAGGTCTTACATTCTTCTAGAAGTGTTCTTGGTTTTAGATCCTTCGGGTAGTCTGGCCTTCCATAAAGACGAGAAACCTGGGTCCCAATGTAAGCAGTCCAGTATCCCGGCAACCATTCATTAGGGTATTTATCTGCCAATTTCTTGAAGGCATTGTAGGCTACAATTTCAGATGCAACTGAAGACGCGGTATCATGGATGTAAAGGGTTTCTTTAATGTCACTAGCAAATTTTTCCGACTGACCAAAGCCAACGAATAGCAACATTGTAAATGTCAAGGACAAAGCTATTTTATTCATTTTGATGACTATTTAGACTGTCCTTTGATACGTGCCTTTTTATTGGGCGTCAAAAAAACTTGGCGACATGATCATTAAACCATGCAAGAAGAATTTATCTGCCCTTAAAAAGAGACGGTTTATTTACAAATGTGATTCTGTATCAAGAACCCGGGAAACGAGAATTCCAATTAATAGTCAAGTGCAAGGCGAGCTGAAAGCGTATCGATGGTCCTTTGTTCTTCATGAGCAATTCCATCTGCGGCATTGGCAAATAGATACATCGCCTCTTGAACAAATTCTTTTTCATCCTCATGCTCACCCAAATAGTTTTTGAGTGTGTTGAGAAATTTCTTCTCCCACTTGTCAATATTCTCCAGGAGGTACCTAAACTCTGTCCTAAACAACTGCTCAATTTTTTCCGCACTTGCATTGGGCATTTGATCAAGGTACAGAAGTGCCAGGCCTTTGGAAATGCTTAACACACCGTCCCACTCTTCTTTGTCCAATTTCCCATCACTCATACAAACAAGTAGGGCAGGATAAATTTTGATGATGTAGGTGAACTGATCAAGACTGAGATCTGACTTTCTTGTTTTCAAGTATTCGTCTAAAAGAGTTTCTTCTTGTGGCTTCATAGATATGCAAGTATATGTATATACACACTCATTTTAAATGGTAACCTTAAAATTGTGATTTTTCCATAATTAATTTCACTAATCCAATGTCAATTGATCGTAACTACCCGTTCATCTGAATTTATGATGGCCTTATAGTTAGAATAATTTTCTAAAATCTCATCTACATAGGCAACAGGTTCCGCACCTCTACAATAACCAAATTCCACTACAGGATCACTAAAATATTTTGTATATGATTTTTTCAATAAAAATTCCCTTACATCCTGCCACTTAGTTGGGTCCTTCTCATACTTTCTTGTCAGTTTAACTGCATCAAGAACATGTCCTCTACCAACATTGTAAGAGGCTAATATAAATTTCAATTGCTCATCCGGATCTTCAATGTCCTTCTTCCACGTATTTTGCAACCATAGCAGATGCATTTTCCCAGCATAAATATTTTGAGCCGGGTCCGTTAATTTAGTCACCTTATACTCTTTAGCAGTCCTTGGCAAAACCTGCATTAATCCTATCGCTCCTGCCCAAGACTTGGCTCTTCTGTCAAACCTGGATTCCTTAAAGATTAGTGCTGCTAACAACCGCCAATCCCAGCCAAGCTCAGCAGCAGCATCTTTGATCAATGAATCATATGGAGAAATGTGTCCACCACTCATGGTGGAGTATTTGCTCCTGGACCTTGCTAGTGACGCCTTAGAACTTTTAAAATATTTGTCGTAGATCACATAGTAGTCTGTGGTTTTCCTCATTTTTTCAATCCAGCTATTGAGTGAATTCAGAAGATCAGGGGCATTCTTACGCACACCCCATGCAATTTGCTGAGGAAAACTTACAGCAGTCTTAATATCCAGGTTTCTATAATAGGTCGAATTGACCTGGGCAATATTTTTTTCAACAACAGTGTAATCAATGTTTCCCTCAGCTACGGCACGAATCAAATTCTCTGTTTCAACCTGATTACCACCAGGAATAATTAAAATATCACCGCCGATTTCTTCAGATAGATTCACCAATCTATCATGGTAAGATGAATGTGATCTAACAGTAACTTCTTTGCCAATCAAATCAATTGGATTTCGAATGAGTTGCGCCTCTATCTCATGATATTTCATTTCCCGCCAATTCTCGGGTTTTCTTTGTATCAGGACCAGATGCTGTTGGTTGTGATAGTGAGTAAATGCTATTTTTTTCTTACGCTCCTTTGTCACTGTCAGGTTGTAAGCCATGATATCCCCAGCTCCAGTATTGAGTTTGTTGAATGCCTCTTCCAAGTTTTGGGTGATGTCAATTTTTAGCTCTACTCCTAACTCGTCGCTATATCGCTTCAGAAGTTCGTATTCATAGCCCATCGTTTTGCCCCGATAAATAAATAGCCCAGTAGAACTATTGTCCATTAATGCAGTGATAAATCCGCGTTCTTTTATTTTATCGAGATCAAATTCAAAGATGAATTCCTTCTTTTCTTTGATTTCGAGATTACTGCTAACAGTTGATTGCCTGCATGAAAAAATTATTAGGCTTAGGCAAACAAGCAGCCCTATATTTTGGAAGTTGGATGACATACCAAAAGATAATGTACAAAAAAAACGTAAGTTTTTTGAGAGTGTTCTCTATTTAGAGGAGTGGGCTTGAAGAAATTTCTGTCAATTCGACCACCGCTTGCTTAATAGCTTCCTTATCGTACCCACATTCTTGATGTAATTGAGGCTGTTCTCCGTGTTCGATGATCCTGTCAGGAATTCCGAGGCGCTTAACGCTTACCTGGTAATCATTGTCTGAAGCAAATTCGAGAATTGCAGACCCAAAACCACCCATTAAGCATCCGTCTTCCACGGTTATTACCTTGCCGAATTTACTCATCACATCATGAAGCATCTTTTCGTCCAGTGGTTTTGCAAACCGCATATCAAATACTGCTGGATCTAACCCGTCTTCTTTTAATTCCAGTGCAGCTTCTTCGGCAAAATTACCCACATGGCCAATGGATAAAATAGCAATGTCTGATCCTTCAACAATCTGTCGCCCTGTTCCTATTTCCACCAGCTCCAATTGTGTTCTCCATTCCGGTGTTACGCCATTTCCTCTCGGGTATCGAATAGAGAAAGGTCCATCGTGATGGCTTGCTGTATACATTAAATTTCTAAGCTCAGACTCATTCATCGGTGCAGATACTACCATATTTGGCAAGCATCTCATGTAGGCAATATCAAAAACGCCATGATGTGTGGGTCCATCTGCTCCTGCCAATCCAGCTCTGTCCATGCAAAAAATCACGGGTAGATTTTGGATACATACATCATGAACCACCTGATCATAAGCACGTTGCATAAACGTACTATAGATATTGCAGAAAGGAATCAACCCCTGGGTGGCAAGTCCTGCAGAAAAGGTAACGGCATGTTGCTCAGCTATACCAACATCGTACGCCCGGTCTGGCAGTTCTTCCATCATTATCTTCATGGAAGATCCAGATGGCATTGCCGGGGTTATCCCAATAATTTTTTTATTCTCCTTAGCTAATTCAACCAATGTGTGTCCAAAGACATCCTGGTATTTTGGAGGCTGAGGTTTGTCGTATACCTTCTTGTTAATAGCTCCTGAGATCTTGTCAAAAGTGCCTGGAGCATGCCATTTGGTCTGATCTTTCTCCGCAAGATCGTATCCCTTCCCTTTTACAGTTAAACAATGCAAGATTTTAGGACCTGGTATATCCTTTAAATCTCTTAGCACATCAACTAAATGATTTACATCATGACCATCAATTGGGCCAAAATATCTTAAGTTGAGCGACTCAAAAAGATTGCTTTGCTTTAATAGTAAAGACTTTATACTGTTTTCAACCTTAGCCGCAATTTCCTGAGCATTAGGGCCGAACTTGCTGATTTTACCAAGCAACTTCCAAATCTCGTCTCTGAATCTGTTGTATGTATGACTGGTGGTAATGTCTGTCAAATAATCCTTTAGCGCACCGACATTTGGATCAATAGACATACAGTTGTCATTCAGAATAATGAGCAAATTCGAATTGGAAACACCAGCATGATTCATGGCTTCAAAAGCCAATCCACCTGTCATGGCACCATCACCGATCACGGCGATATGTTGCTTATCTTCATTTTTTTGTTTAGACGCTTCAGCCATGCCAAGAGCTGCAGAGATTGACGTAGAAGAATGTCCAACGCCAAAGGTGTCATACTCACTTTCGCTTCTTTTCGGAAATCCGGAGAGGCCTTTGTATTTTCTGTTGGTATGAAAACGATCTTTTCTTCCTGTTAGAATTTTATGTCCATATGCCTGATGGCCAACATCCCAAACCAGCTGATCTTCCGGAGTATTGAAAACATAATGTAATGCGACTGTTAATTCAGCAACACCAAGGCTGGCACCAAAGTGACCGCCATAAACAGATACATTATCAATAATAAAATTTCTTAGCTCTTCGCAAACTTGTGCAAGCTGACGTTGATCCAGTTTTTTGAGATCTCCAGGTGAATTGATCTCAGCAAGTAATGGTCCCGGTATTATCTCCATTCTATCAAATGTCCCTGATAAACTGACTTGAAGATAAAAAGTTTAGTGTTATTCACTTTAAATCAGTTTGTTTAAGGCCACAAAGCTAATCATATCATCAGTAAGCTACTTTATTCTACTTTGAAATTAACATTTGATGGTAATTTTGAATTGTGATTGATTCCAGGCAAGATGAAAAATTTGAGATAAAGCTTCCTTTGTTCGAAGGACCTTTTGATCTACTCCTTTTTTTTATAGAGCGAGATGAATTGGATATTTACGATATCCCAATTGCAACAATTACCAACGACTTTTTGGATTATCTGCATCAGTTAGAACAAATGGACGTAGAGGTGGCCAGCGAATTCATTCTGGTTGCTGCTACGCTGATGCGAATTAAAGCAAAAATGCTGCTCCCTCGACCAGTTTTAGATGAAGAAGGAAATGAAATTGATCCAAGAGAGGAACTGGTGAAGCATCTTTTGGAATACAAAAAATATAAGTCAGTCATTTCCACCCTGACAAAAATGGAAGCTGAAAGATTGGATCGGGAAAAGCGTGGAAACCTATCGAAAGAAATCAGAAAACTCTCGGAGAGTATCAATGTAGAGGCCGAGATGCAGGATCTTGATCTCTACAAGATGATGAAGGTTTTTCAAAAAGTGTTAGCACGGTACGAGTTTGAAAAAAATAAGCCTGTCCATCGCGTGGTTCAGTATCCTTACACCATAGAAAGGCAAAAAGCTGCACTTATGGAACGTCTGGTCTACGGAAAAAGACTTGCGTTTACTGATTTGATAGCTGAAAAACCGGAAAAAATTCTAGTGATCTTCAACTTCCTATCTATCCTTGAGCTATTACAGCTTAAACAAGTTGTCATTCACCTGGGCGAAGGATTTAATAATTTCTGGGTAGAAAGAAGAGATGAAAGTAAAGAGTTGGCTCACGACGGGGAATCGTGAGCCCAGGTTTTAAGTTTTAGAATCGCTCAGTTCTCGAAAAAAAGAATCCTGCCTCAATTTGGGCATTTTCATCGGAATCCGAACCATGAATCGCATTAGCTTCGATAGAGGTTGCAAATAGCTTCCTAATGGTCCCCTCCGCAGCCTCCGCAGGATTTGTCGCTCCTATAAGCGTTCTGAAATCCTCTACTGCATTGTCTTTTTCCAAAACCATGGCTATGATCGGACCTGAGGACATGTATGCCACTAAATCGTTGTAGAAAGGTCGCTCTTTGTGCACCTCATAAAATTGTCCTGCTCTTTCACTACTTAGCTTCGTAACCTTTGCCGCGCTTATTCTAAACCCAGCTTCTTCAATCATTTTAATAATCGCTCCTGAATTTCCCGCACCAAAAGCATCGGGCTTTATCATCGTAAATGTGGTCTGTCCTGCCATATTTTTTGTTTTATCTTTTTTTGAAGGTCTTTGAAATCCGCGCAAAAATAACATTTCTACCTTTCTATGAGGAGAAAAACATGGTTTTCTAAATGTTGCTAATTTTGCCGCTCACTTTTGCCTCTAGGGCAACTTTATGAAGGATACTGCGGTTCTGAAGAACTTTTTAAGCGATTCAAGGAAAATTGTTATAACGACTCATGCCAACCCAGATGCTGATGCGTTGGGATCATCATTAGGGTTATTCCATTTCCTGAAGTCACTCGGGCATGATGTGCAGGTCATCGTTCCTAACAGCTATCCCGATTTTCTCGAATGGATGGCTGGAAATGGGACAGTCATGATCTATGAGGATAACCAGACGAAATCAGACGAACTACTTGACGAAGCAGATTTACTCTTTTGCCTTGATTTTTCCGGTTTCAACAGGATCAAACGAATGAAAGAAAAGGCTGAAAATATTGAAGCCAAGATCGGACTGATCGACCATCACTTAAATCCTGAAATTAAACCGGATTTCAATTTTTGGAATGACACTGCTGCTGCTACGGCTGAATTAGTTTATGACCTAATTCTCGACTATTCTGATGCAAAAGCCATAGACGTTGACATTGCAGAATGTCTCTACGCGGGAATAATGACCGATACCGGCTCATTCAGACATCCATCAACCAGTTCCAAGATACACAGAACAGTAGCGGATCTTATTGACCTTGGGGCAGACGTAAACAAGGTGAGTCGGCTTATCTACGACACTAATTCTTTGGATAGACTAAGATTCCTAGGTCATGCATTGGCAGAAAAGTTGCGTGTGGATGAAAAGGCTAGAGTCGCCTATTTTGTTATTGATGAAAACGACTTTAAGAATTTTCGGTTAAAACAGGGTGACACTGAGGGTTTGGTGAACTATGCTCTCTCCATTAAAGGAATAGTTGTTGCTGCAATCATCATTCATAAGGAAAATGAAATAAAATTATCATTTAGAAGTATTGGTGATTTTGCTGTCAATAAATTTGCGGAAGAATACTTTGGAGGAGGTGGTCATAAAAATGCTTCTGGAGGTACATCCGATTTAACCTTGAGTGAAACTGAGGAAAAATTTAAATCATTAATTGATCAGAATATTTTAAAAACGAAACCGGAATAACCGGATAATATGAAAAAATGAAATGACCATAATGGTCTACGCTATCCGGTCTTACGCGACCCGGTCTTTTGATCATTGAGCTAATGCAGACCGTTTGATGATAAAGCGTGCCAAATGACACATTTCTTAAAAACTTTAAACACATGAAAAATATATTAATTGTCTTGGTTTTAGCGGTTTTGATTTCCTGTAATCCTTCACCGGAATCTTTCACCACGAGTAAAGGCACTCAAGTAAGCTATTTTGAGAGTGGGAATGGAGATTTTCCAGCTGATTCACTTGTAGGTCTTTTTTGTATCGGGTATGAAACAGAGGATGGTAAGGTTATGATGGAGGCCGACTTTGAAAACCCACTAGCCCTTCAGATAACACCAAACAATGTGGCACAACAAGGAGAATTATACGAGATTTTGTCAAGGCTGAGAACAGGTGACAGTGTAGGATTTGAACTCGTTGCTGCTGAGCTTTTTGAAAAAACATTCAGGGCACCACTTCCTGACTCAATCGCTCCTGATAGTAAAATACGGTTCAAGATCTCGTTCCTTGACCAGTTATCCGAAACAGGTTACTATGCATGGGCTGAAGAAAAAGCAAAAGCGGATGCCGAAAAACAGCTAGTAATTGATGATGAAATTCTTGATACTTACATGGCAGAGAACAATGTTTCTATTCAAAAAACAGAAACAGGATTAAGGTACGTTATTACTGAAGAGGGAAGCGGAGCAAAACCTCAAAACGGCCAGACAGTACAAGTTAACTATGCAGGCTGGCTGCTAAATGGTCCATACTTTGATACCAGTATCGAATCTGTTGCAAGGGAACAAGGGTTGTACCAGGAAGGGAGACCTTACCAACCTTTTTCTTTTATCCTTGGACAGGGACGGGTCATTAAAGGATGGGATGAAGGAATTGCGCTTTTAAATGTAGGAAGCAAAGCGCGGCTTTACATTCCAAGCTCACTTGGATATGGAAGTAGAGGCAGTGGCATAATTAAACCCAATTCCATATTGGTTTTTGACGTTGAACTTGTTGGTATCCAATAAATGTTGATAGGATAGAATGAAAACATTAGCACTTATTTCATTTGCGATAGGACTTACTTTTCTAATTTCTTGTGGAGAGGGAACCGTCGTTGTAATAGAAGATCCCTCAGTGCAGCGGGCCATCGATATTGGGATAATTGATGAGTATCTGACAGCCAAAGGGTACGATCCAGCTACTGTGGACACAACTGAATCAGGAGTTAGATACATCATTATCAACGAAGGGCAAACAGCTGATGAAAATCTTTCCATTGATGAAAGTGATATTGTAGATTTCGATTACATCGGTAGATTGACGACAGATAAACTGTTTGACACAAGTATTGAATCGATTTCTGAGGAAGACACAGCCATCTTTTCTAGCGCTAAAGTGTTTCAACCCATAAGGATTAATTATTCCACCACAGGCTGGACACTTGGTGGTAGTTTCATCGCAGGATTCTCTCAGGGTATCACAGCGACCTTTGACAAAGTGCATGTTGGCGGCAAGGTATTGATCGTGTTCCCATCTGACCTGGGGTATGGTGCCATTCCACAATTCGGCAATGAAGTAGAAACCATCCCAGCAAACTCTGTAGTTACATTTGAATTATTTCCTGTTCGTGTTATTAAGCAATGAAAATTTGCTTCGCCTCACACAATCAAAATAAAGTCAGAGAAATAGCTGCTCTATCCCCAAAAGGTATAGAGATAGTTGGACTGGTTGACCTTGATATACATGAAGATATTGAGGAGACAGGATCTACCTTGGAAGAAAATTCCAAGATCAAAGCACGCTACGTATACGACAAGCACAAAATTCCAGTTTTTGCTGATGATAGTGGACTGGAAGTAAATGCATTAAATGGAGATCCTGGAGTCATCACAGCCAGGTATGCCGGACCGGAAAGAGACAATCTGAAAAATATTGAATTGCTACTCAAAAACCTTGAGGGGTTTAAAGATAAAACCGCACAGTTTCGAACTGTAATAACACTGATCAAAGATGGAAAAGAGATGCAGTTCGAGGGTATTGCTGTCGGTGAAATTCAGGATGAATTGAAAGGAACCAACGGTTTCGGCTATGACCCTATTTTTGTGCCTAAAGGATTTGATCGAACGTTTGCGGAAATGGACCCTGAAGAAAAAAACAAGCTGTCGCACAGAGCAAAAGCATTTCAAAAACTTCTTTCATATCTTGGTGAGATAAATGGATAAACCAAAAGTCATTGGAGTTACAGGGGGAAGTGGGTCTGGTAAAACCCTCTTTATCAACCAACTAATCGAACGACTTCCTGAAGTCGCCGTTCACTCCATGGATAACTATTACATAAAAAGGACCCTCCAGCCGAAAGATGACAAGGGAGTTGAAAATTTTGACACATTAGATTCTATCAATTTAGAGAAATACATCGCAGACTTGAAACTCCTGATCAGTGGTCAATCATTAGAATTGGAAGAATACAACTACAACAATCCAGGTGCTGCGAAGAAAATCATTGAGGTAAAGAGTGCCGATATTATTCTTGTGGAAGGAATTTTCGCTTTGTATACAGAGGATTTAAGAGATCTTCTTGATCTAAAGATCTTCATTGAAGCTCCTGGATACCTAAGACTTAAAAGACGCATTATTCGAGATGAAGAACGTGGGTATGATCTGGATGATGTTCTTTATCGCTTTGAGCACCATGTCACGCCTGCTTTCTATAATTACATTGAGCCATCCAGAAAATGGGCTGACATAATCATTCCAAATCATGACAATTTTGAAAAAGGATTGGAAGTCATACTTGCTTTTTTAAATCGGTGATTTTAGTAAATTTGCGGTCCTTTATGATCAAAAAAGTTCTCATATCGCAAAAAAGAATGCACCTGATTGTAGGAGTACTACTAAGTGCTTTTGTATGCCTGCAAGCAATCCACGCTGAATCCAATTGGGAAGATGCCCAGGAACTACATGATCAAACGGATTCTAAAACTGACTCAGAAGCATCCATTTCTTTACCGCAAACAATTCCAAATTCTGCGTCTCAGATCAATTTAGGATTCGACTCTTACCTGCTGGATGAAGTAACATTCCAGGAGGAAAACAACCAAAAAACAACACCTTCAGAACTCGTAACACCGCGAATTCATAAGGCTATACGAATTTTATTGAAACGCATAGTTACTCCGAACGCACCCTAACTATCCCGAAGAGGAACGATCCTCTGTTTACCCCAAGTTTTCAAAAAATTTAATCAACCATTTCAAGCCAGTGTGAATCATTGGCTAAACATTTAAAATCATGAAAAATAAAGGATTTGTAATATTCTTAACCATTCTTATCTCACTGCTATGCATTTACTACCTGTCGTTCACGATGATAGCGCAGGGAATAACAGAAAAAGCTACATCTGAGACAGTAGATACTGATGGAAACATCGATGTTGTTGAAAAGCAACGTTATCTCGATTCCATTTGGAACGAGCCGGTCTACGATCTGTTAGGAGCAAGTTATACCTACAAGGAAATCAAAGAAACGGAGTTGAACCTTGGGCTTGATTTGCAAGGCGGAATGCACGTTACCCTGGAAGTATCTCCCATTGATATCCTGAAAGGATTGAGTGGAAATAGCAAAGATTCAGACTTCAATAATGCACTTGCCCAGGCAAAAACCAATATCAGGGGTACACAACTGAACTTCGTGGATGAATTCTATCGCGTATTCAAGGAGCTGGATCAAACAAAAGAACTGGCTCAAATATTTGCTACTGCGGCCAACAGAGGCCGAATCAATCTAAGCAGCACTGATGCCGAAATACTGGATATCATAAATACAGAAGTTGAAAGTGCAATTGATCGATCATTTAACATTTTAAGAACCAGGATCGACCGATTTGGCACCTCACAACCAAATATTCAGCGGCTTCAGGGAACTGGCAGAATTCAAATAGAATTGCCAGGTGTCGATAACCCGGAAAGAGTAAGAAAATTACTTCAGGGAGTGGCAAAGCTAGAGTTTTGGGAGGTCCATCAAGCACAAGAGGCAATTCCAGTGCTTAGTTCAATCAATCAAATGATTTCCGATGAGCTGAAACTTCAAGCCCCGGAACTTTCTGAAGATGAAAAGCAGGTGAGTCAGGATTTAAGTGAGCTATTGGCAGAAAATACAACTGAGGGAGATAGCCTGACCAACGCTGAAGGAGATACGGTCACACAAGCAAATCTTGATTCACTATTTGTAAGAAATTCTGCATTGTTTGAATTGTTAAAACAGTCTCCAAATTATCCGGGATTCCTTTATGATGTTAAAGACACAGCTAGAATCAACCGTATTTTGGAGCGAGAGGACGTACAAGCACTCATTCCGGCAACGATGAAATTCTTATGGGATGTTAAGCCAAAGGACAAAGGAGAAGAGCTAACTGGACCCGATCTTCTTGAATTATATCCTATCAAGTCCAACAGGACTGGAAAAGCAAGCCTTACTGGTGAGACCATCGCCAACGCATCGCAAAACCTGAATGAACGAGCTGAGCCAGAAGTAACCATGCAAATGAATGCCAGTGGTGCCAGAATATGGGCTAAAATGACCAGAGAAAACATCGGTCAACGAATCGCGATAGTATTAGATAATTATGTGTTCTCAGCACCTAATGTACTTGGCGAGATTCCAAATGGAAGCTCTTCTATATCCGGTGGTTTCGATAACATAGATGAAGCAAAAGATCTGGCAAACATCTTGAAGGCAGGTTCTTTGCCAGCTCCAACTACGATTGTTGAGGATGTTGTTGTTGGACCAACTCTAGGAAAAGTAGCCCAAAATCAGGGACTGAACTCTATCTTATTTGGATTGATAATCGTGATTCTCTTCATGGTTATCTACTACGCAAAAGGTGGATTGATTGCTAACGTAGCACTTTTTTTCAATGTCTTTTTCATCATGGGAATTTTAGCCCAATTTGGGTCTTCCCTCACACTTCCGGGTATTGCAGGTATCGTTTTGACCTTTGGTATGGCTATTGACGCCAACGTATTGATATTCGAGAGAATTAAAGAAGAACTAAGAAATGGATCCGGACTAAAAGCAGCGATCTCTTCTGGTTACAAGAAAGCTTACTGGTCAATCTTTGATGCAAACCTTACCACCTTGATAGTAGGTATGATCTTATTCTGGCTGGGACAAGGCCCTATCAAAGGATTTGCTATTACACTGATGATTGGAATTGTTTGCTCATTCTTCAGTGCCGTATTTATCACACGTGTGATTGTGGAGGCTTTTTCTAAAAAAGGCGACAATGCAAAAATCTCTTTCGCAAACGCCTTTTCTAAAAATGCACTGACCGGACTCAATCTTGACTTTTTAGGAAAAAGAAGATTGGCCTATTATTTCAGTGCCACATTCATTACTGTCGGAATAGTAGCCTTGATCTTAAAAGGTATCACTCTTGGTGTAGATTTTAAAGGCGGAAGATCCTATGTGGTAGCTTTTGAGGAAGCAAGAGATGCGACAGAAATCAGGAATTCTCTTAGCAACTATTTTGATGTTCAAGTGAAAACTTTCGGAGCTCCTGAAATTCTTAAAATAACAACCAGCTACCTGATTGACGATGAAACCGATGAGGCAGATATTCAGGTGAAAGATGAGCTTGTAAGAGCTTTAACAGAATCAACCGGTTTGAGTTACATGAAGGACGACACCAACCTGGGGGAAGGGAATTTCACAATCTCAAGCTCTTCCAAAGTAAGCCCTACCATCGCTGATGATATTAAAAATTCATCATACAAGTCTGGTATCCTGGCTTTGATCTGTATTTTCATTTATATCGTTTTTAGATTCAGGAAATGGCAGTTTGGACTTGGAGCAATTGTGGCTCTTTTTCATGATACACTTTTCGTATTATCTGCATTTGCAATCGCAAACTTGTTCGGGATTTCATTCGAGGCAGACCAGGTTTTTGTGGCAGCAATTCTGACCATTATTGGATATTCCATTAATGATACTGTCGTGGTGTTTGATCGTATCCGGGAAAACCTTGGAATAAAATCAGGATCTGAACTGATCAAAGTGTTTAATGAATCTTTAAACAACACAATAAGTAGAACATTGATCACATCGCTTACAACATTGATAGTGGTTATTATACTTTTTATTTTTGGAGGCGCCGTACTGCAAGGGTTCTCATTTGCACTACTTGTAGGAATAATAGTTGGAACCTACTCCTCGGTTTTCATCGCAACTCCCATTGTAATCGATCTTAACAAAGCACAAGTAGCTGAATAACCAGTGATTTTAATCCTTTGAAACCTCAACCGGGTCCGGTTGAGGTTTTTTTGTGTCCAAAAACTTATTACGTAACTTAGATGTCAATAATCTCCCTTCCCCCATGATAAAATCATTAAGGAATTTTATTGTCGCCATCATCCTGATCACTGGTGCTAAACTTATCGAAGTAAATTTTTACCACATTTTAAAGTCACCTCACCCCGAAGACAAGGAGTATAAAGAAAAGGAGGGGGAAAAAGCGGAAAAAACGCCAAACAAAGATCAGTTGGATGAGGTCATTGAGTCAACCCAGAAAGAAGAAATTGATTCGACAAACCAGACAAGCAACGTGGTAGAAGAACCCGTTGTTGAAGACCAGGTGAATGAATCTCCCGATACAAATACAGATGAAACAAGTGATTCAGAGAGCAATTTTGAATCGGATAATCCCCAGGCAGCAAGTACCACATTGACTGGTGACGCTTATTTCCAGGATCTGAAAAATTCATACCTCAGCCCCATCATTGCAAGTTTGCCTGAAGGGCGTACTCGGGAGGATGTTGTAATAAGGTATTACAAACACGAAAATGACGGGAATAGAGCTTATATATTAAAAGAATTAGGCTACTACCTGCATGAACGTGAAGCAGAAAATAATCAACGTTTGGCCAGTAACTCTCTATACTACGGAAGTGATGTTGATTTAAGAGATATCCAAATTGTTGCTTACACCTTACTAAAAGAGGGTATGCCATTAAAGGCCATCAAGCGATCGGCATACGACTGGAAATTCAATTCAATTGAAATTGGTGCTGATTCTCTGGTAGAAAGCAATTCCATATTAAGCGTCTCTGACATACAAGCTTTCGAAATCCGTTAATCTGATCATTTAGAGGTATTGAATCCATAAAAAAATCTGAGTAAGAAAATCAAGGCCGATCATGCTCCCACCCGATTCGGACGGGAAAAGCCCAGCCTGAAAGGTTTTGGCGATCCTCTTTTGTTTCATTTGTTCCAGGTGAAAAGTAGCTAGTGGATAATTTCGAAAGCTGTTCGAGGTTGTGATTCAACGTCTTCATACAAGACATCATCTACCCGTGAATATGGTGGTCCCTTCTTGCACCACTTAATCATTTCATTCACCTTTTCTCTATCACCCTGGACTTCTAACATTACAGTACCGTCTGCTTCGTTACGTACCCAACCAACAAGTTTTAGCTCATCTGCCGTGGTTTTTGCTGATGCCCGATAGAACACCCCCTGCACCTTTCCAAAAACTCTAATTCGCTTACAAACCATCAGATTTCTTCTTTTGAGAGCTGAGTATGCAACTCATTTACTTTCATTAAAGCAGCACTCCCGTACCACGGATGTAGTTCCATTATTAATCTGCCTGCTTGAATTGCCGGATCAGTTGCAGTTAATTCTTCTGCTTCCTCCACGGTCTCTACAGCAAAAATGTATATGCCTTTCACCTCATGATCATCCATGAAGGGACCAGCAAGTATCAACTTACCCATCTCTGCCATCCGTCCGATGTTATCAAGGTGAGCGCGTTGAAGATCCGCGGCTTCTGTGGAATCCTGATCCCTGTTTGGTCCGGCTTTCAAATAAGCCATTACGTACTTTCTCATCCCATAGGCATCTGCTCCTGTTTCGGCTGCCAGGAGAGAATCAAAGGTGGGCACTTCTGTTAGAGATTTTCCATCATCTTTCTCTACGGTAACTGTACATGACCAAAAAATAAGGAGACCTAATAAATACAGTGTAGCATTCTTCATTCAACAAATCCTGATTAAAGATCATAAGTTTTTTAAAAAATCAAAACGAGGTGGATCATTAATTGAAAAGCAGCAACTTTTATCACTTGTACACCATATGTACACCTGATCTACTATCCTCCAAATCCACTCTCACCGTATGTTTGAGCCACTTTTCTAATCAATAGTGATTGTTAGCTGCATACCACCAAAAAGCAGTATACAACTTAAACAAAACATATGATAGTATGAATTTTAATGACAATTCAAGAAGGAAATTTATGGGAAAATTAGCTGTAGGAGCTACTGCTGGTCTAGCCTTTATTTCGAATCCACTTCAAGCAAATCTTAGTTCTGAAGCATTTTCCATCTCAGATGGAAAGCTTGATCAAACCGGAAATGAAGTTGATAAAGCGCTTAAAGCGCTAGGTAAGAAAGAACACCCCGTGGCGTATGATATGTCTTCGAGCAATCCATGGGGCCTTATTTGGTCCAATGTTTATTACATGACCAATAATCAAACCGGTACTACTCCAGGTAATCTTGGTGTTCTCAATGTTTTCAGGCACCATGGGATGGTCTTTGGATTAAACGATGCCACAATCAAAAAATACAAATTGGGTGAATTCTTCGGATTGAATGATCCAATCACCAACTCTCCTATCACCAGGAATCCTTATTACATCCCCGAAGATGGTGTTTTTCCTCTTCCCGGATTGGATGGGATCAAGGCACTTGCGGAAAAAGGAGCGATGTTTTGCATCTGTGATATGGCAAGAAGAGTATACGCGCAGTTTGTAGGACAGAAGGTAGGTGCTAAGACTGAAGAAGTATACGATGACTTTGTGAAAGGTACCCTTGCCGAGGTAAAAGCTGCTCCATCGGGTGTCTGGGTACTCGGCAGATTGGCTGAGAATGGAATCGCATACATTGACGCTAGTGTCGGATAAGACACTTAAAATCATCCCTCCTGAAAAACCCGGGGGGATGATTTTACCCAAGCCTCTTGCTCGCAACAATGAATTTTAAAACATTACTTATGAAAAACTACATTCTATTTCTACTGTTTGCTCTTTGCTTCCTTGGAGTGAAGGCACAACAATTACCGATAAAGGTTGTATTCGATATTACAAGTGCTGATCCTAAGGTTCATCAATCAACCATGAGGCATGTAAACCTGATGGCTTCTTCTTATCCGGATTCTCAATTTGAAGTAGTGATTTACAGCGGTTCCATCGGTATGGTTTTAAAAGAAGAATCTACTGTGGCAGATCATATCATCCAGTATGAAAATAATGATAATGTATCCTTCAAAGTCTGTGCAATGACCATGAAGAGAAAGCAGGTAAAAGAAGAACAGTTGTTGGCAGGAGTAGGTACGGTCCCCGACGGCATCATGGAAATAGTTAGTAAACAAGCGGATGGATGGGGTTACATCAAAGAGGCTAATTGAACGGCCAGTTAACACTACATGCTCATCTAAGTGTTACCACTTTAGATGAGCATTTCTAGCATCACCTCGATCTCTAATCATAATGGAAAAAAAACTAGACGAGATCAAATTACTTCTCAAAATTGTTTCCGCACTATTCAGTTTAGTGATAGTCCTCTTCGTTTTCGTAATAATAGCTCAATTCGCCCCAATCCATTCTTCTGGCCATCTGAGCTCAATGTCGGATGTATCCTCCTGGAAACCTAAATCAATTACAACTGATCTTCCAGAAGGAAAAAGCGGAAAGATGATCAAATACGGATATACACTGATCACCCAGACATCCCGGCTTATCGGACCTGGGTCTGGGAGCATAACTATGCGTTATTCTGGGAATAACCTGAACTGCAACAATTGCCATCTTGACGCTGGGCGAAAAATAGGATCAGGTTCGTTCGTAGGGATCACTAACAGATTTCCGCAGTTCAGAAGTAGAGAAAACAAGATCGGCACCCTGGCAGAGCGTATCAATGGCTGCATGGAGCGGAGTATGAATGGAAAAGCATTGCCTGAAAAAAGCAATGAGATGAAAGCAATGATCGCGTACATGAAGTGGCTCAGCGAGTCGGTACCAAAGGATGTTGAAAAATTGTATAAGGGATATATTGAAATTAAAATTCCAGAAGAAAAGGCTAACCCCGTCAGGGGTGAAAAGCTGTACAAATCAAATTGTCAGGTTTGTCATATGGAAAAAGGGAGAGGACTTCAATCGCCTGACACGTCATCAACGAGTTACATTTATCCCCCACTCGCAGGTAAGGACACTTACAATGATGGAGCTGGAATGAACAGGATACTTACAGCAGCGAAATTTATCAAAGGAAATATGCCACTCGGAGCAACATTTGATGCTCCACGTGTTACGGATGAAGAAGCGTACCACATAGCGGCCTACATTAATAGCTTAGACCGTCCTGCAAAACCAAACAAAGAAGCAGATTTTCCCGACAAAAAATTAAAGCCAGTATCTACTCCTTATGGCCCTTGGGCAGATGATTTCTCGGCCGAGCAGCATAAGTACGGTCCTTTTCAACCAATCATTGAATTCTATAAAAAGGAATATGATATAACTAAAACAAAATAACGAGATCAAGACTTGATTAGCCTATCAGGTTAAGCGTCTTCGGCAACCACTTCTTGCACTTCAGGGACCATCCTTTTCAAGAGATTCTCAATCCCGGATTTGAGCGTTATGGTAGACGATGGGCAACCACTGCACGAGCCTTGTAACAGCACCTTCACCGTCCCCTCGTTAAAGGAATGGAAGCTTATCGCTCCTCCATCCATCTCTACTGCTGGTCGAATGTATTCCTCCAAAACTCCTTTTATTTTAGTCTCAGTATCATCACCAGTAAGTTCTTCATCCAGCGTCTTTTCAATTTTTTCTGTTAAAACCGGCTTCCCCTCTTCCAGGTAGGTCTTAATAAATTGTTGGATCTCGTTTTTAACTTCAAACCAATCCGTCTGCTCATCTTTTGTGACCGTTACGAAGTTGCTCATGTAAAAAACACGAGTGATGTAGGAGAATTTTTCAAAAAGTGCTTTTGCCAACGGAGCCTGATCAGTAGTTTCAATTGATGGATAGTCCCGACTAACTCCTTCAGGCACTAACATGAAGTTTGCAACAAACTTTAGTGAGTTGGGATTAGGGTTAGATTCAGTATAGATAGTGACGGGTTTTGAGGTTGCTTGCATGAAAATCGATTTCCAATTAGAACCGCAAAGATGCTACAGAAAGTTCAATCTTGGTTGATTGGTGAAAGAGTTAGTTAGTTGATTGGTTTATTAGTAGAATTGGTTAAATAGTTAATTAGTGTATAGGATGAGAACCATTAACCCTTCTTATTCCACCTGGGTAACTCACCATAAATGTCTACATATTTTTGTATTAACTTGTTTTCCAATATCCTTGGACAATCCTGGTATTTTTCATTATGAGTGATATACCAGTAGATGTCCAATGCTTCTATCTTCTCAAACTTTATTTGATTCGGCCATGAAATTCGCCTAGCTACTTTGCCAAACTGGTGCCCGCTTACGATTCTATCTTTGATGCCTCCAATTCCGGCACTTCTGACTATTATCTTACCATCACTTCCGACTTTTCCAGATCTTCCTATGTATACAAGCTCAATTTTTCCATCTTTCAATGCATATACCAAATAAACACCACTTTTATCGGTCGGGGCATTACATATCTTATTGAGATTATCACTCGCTTTGAAAAAGAAATGATCCCATTCCTGGTATTTGTTAAGCTCATCAAACACAATTCGAAATCACATGAAAGCAGTTAAATAATCATCTAATCTATTTAACTATTCAACTATTTAACCAATTAACTAATCAACTTTTAGTCAATTCTCCTTCCGTTCCGGCAACAAGCGTTGCCACAGTAGCATCTCCGGTTACATTTACAACAGTACGACACATGTCAAGCGGTCTGTCGACCGGGAAAATAATCGCCATCCACGCTGGATTCAATCCTACTGATTGTAGCACAATGATTAACATCACAAGTCCTGCGCTTGGAACTGCAGCAGACCCAATGGATGCTAAAGTTGCGGTCAATACAATAACCAATTGTTGAGTAAAGGTCAGATCTACCATGTGTAGTTGTGCCAGGAACACAACGGCTACTGCTTGCATTACACTTGTTCCGTCCATATTTACGGTAGCCCCAATAGGTAAGACGAAACTTGAAATATTCTTTGATACGCCCATGTTCTTTTCCACGCATTCCATTGTAACAGGAAGTGTAGCGGCACTTGAACTGGTTGAGAATGCCATCAACTGAGCAGGACTAAGGTTTTTAAATACTTTCTTGTACGTCATCCCTTTAACGAATAGGACCAGTATAAGCGGGTATAAAACTGCAACAAGGAATGTCAATCCAGCAAAAAGAGTTATGGAGTAGGAAGCGAGTCCTTTAAAGATCTCAAATACTTCTCCGGGTGAATCGGCCATTTTTGCAATAACTCCAGCCAACAATGCAAAAACAAAATAAGGAGCCGCCTTCATCACCATTGATACCATCTTGAGAAAAACATCATTAATGCTGGTTATGAATACTGCCACCGGCTTAGCTTTTTCACCCACTATAGCGATTGATATTCCGAAGAATATGGCAAAGAAGATCACTTGCAGCATTAGTCCATTGTTGGAGATTGAAAGCACAAGGTTTTCAGGAACCATATCAACCAAAAATTGCAAGGGGGGAGATTCTTTTGTCATTTCGGCGCTTCCGCGCATCATCTCCACTTCATCATTAATTTCTTGTGGTTCGCCAGAAACTTCTTCTACCACCTGGGCGTATTGAGGATCATTCAAAAGTTTTTTGTCATCCTTGATCTCGATGCGATTGTCATTGGCCCATAGCTCATAAGAAATACGATTCTTGATACGTTGCTCATCGTCAAGATGTGTTCCAGGTTTTATAGTGTTGACAAGGAATAGGCCAATCGCAACAGCTGTTACAGTCGTTATCAGATAGAAGGACAAGGTTTTGGCGCCCATTTTACCCAACCTTGAAATATCCTTGAGTCCTGAGATTCCACTTATTATAGAAAACAGCACCAGAGGAACTGCTATAAATTTTAACATCCGAATGAAGATCAATCCGAAAGGATCGATCCAATTGATCGTAAATTTATTCCATCCTAGAGCACTTGAAATAAATGCGTAAACAATACCGGCAATCAAGCCGATCATTATTTTGATGTGTAATGGGAGTTTTTTCATTGGGTATTGTTGATGGTCAATTTAGTGTGACCTTGTAATTAACCTCGCAATATATTGGTTTGTGCTAATAAATAGAAATCTGCTATGACGAGAGCCGACATAGCTTCTACAATTGGAACTGCACGGGGAACTACACAAGGATCATGTCTGCCTTTTCCTTTGACAACCAGTTTATTTCCATCCTTGTCGACTGACTCCTGGTCTTGCATAATTGTAGCAACGGGTTTAAACGCTACGTTAAAATAGATGTCTTCCCCATTGGAAATCCCACCCTGAATTCCTCCTGAATAATTCGTCTTGGTTTTTATTGACCCGTCCTTGTTTTCGAATTCATCATTGTGCTCGGAACCTTTCATTTTTGTTCCCTCAAACCCACTACCCAATTCAAATCCCTTCACCGCATTAATTGATAGCATTGCTTTTCCTAATTCAGCATTTAGCTTCCCAAAAAGTGGCTCCCCCAATCCGACCGGAACACCTTTGATAACTCCTGTAACAATACCTCCAATAGTATCCCCAGATTTGCGGACCTCGTCGATCAGGGAAAACATTTCTTTTGCGACCTCTTCATCCGGGCATCGAACGTCATTTGAATCTATCTTCGTGAGATCCAGTTCTTGATAGCTTTTCGCCAGTTTCAATGTACCAACTTCTGAGACGTATGCATAGCATGAGATATTTTTATTGCTGATCAGTTGTTTAGCCAAAACTCCGGCCGCCACCCATCCTGCAGTTATTCGTGCAGAACTTCGGCCACCTCCGCGATAATCACGATTCCCATATTTTTCCTGGTAGGTAAAATCTGCATGAGAAGGTCGATATGAATCTTTGATGTGATCGTAATCCTTGCTTTTCGCATCGGAATTTCTAATCAGAATAGCAATTGGTGCCCCTGTTGATTTATTATCGAAAATACCTGAGAGAATCTCAAATTCATCGCTTTCACGTCGTTGGGTTGTTATCCTGGACTGGCCCGGCTTTCTACGATCCAACTCGGATTGCATGAAGTCGAGATCGATTTCGACTCCTGCAGGGAATCCATCGACGACCACACCAACACCGGGTCCATGAGATTCACCAAAGGATGTGACCTTCAAAAAGTTACCAAAACTGTTCAGCATCGGTTAGGCTGTTTTTCTAAATAAAATGAATAGTGTTAACCCCATCACAGATACAATGAAGATATTGATCACCCACTGAATCCATGAATAAGTGTTAAGTGAAGATAGGCTATTATCAGCAGTATTGATCTTATCGTAGAAATCTCCCAAG